>WFQA01000135.1 GCA_015487255.1 Paracoccaceae bacterium
CTTTTCGCGCTGGAGCGCAACCTCAGCCAGCTTGAAATGCGGGCGGTCACCATAAGGGACGCCTCCGCCAAGGCCGCGGCGAGCCAACTCAACATGGCCAATATTCAGGATGTTTTGTCCGGTTACGGTGCCGAGCTTCTGGGCGCGACCGAAATAAACAGCCAGCCTCAGGCTTTTGCCATTGCCAACTCGGCGCGCGGCGCGCTTGACCGGATGGTCTCGGCGATCAATGCGCAATATGCCGGACAATCGCTTTTTGCCGGTGCGGGGGTTGATGGCGCGGCGGTGATTGATGCGCAAACCATGTATAACGATATTGTGGCGCTTACCGCCGCCGCACCGGATTCGACCACCGCGATTGCGGCGATTGACGACTATTTCTTCAACCCGGCTGGCGGCTTCATGACCACCGGTTTTACCGGCTCGGCACTGGATGCACCGGGGGCCGAAATAGCCGAGGGCGAGATTGTGAACTATTCGCTGCGCGGCGATGATCTGGCGATTCGCAATGCCCTGCGCAACGTGGCGATGGCGGCGGTGGCGGGTAATGGAGACCATGGCGGCTCCAATCAGGATGGCATGAACATGCTGCGCGAGGCGGCGATTGGCGCGGTCAGCACCAATGACGGGCTGATTAACATGCGTCAGAGGCTTGGCTTCGTCGAGGAGCAGATTGACAACGCCTTGGCGCGTAACATTGCCGAGGCATCGGCTTTTGAGATCAACCGCAATGCTATTGTCGCGGCTGACCCGTATGAAGCGGCAACCCGTTTTCAAGCCCTTGAGGGGCAGTTGGAGGCGGTTTACCTGATGACTTCCCGGCTATCGAATATGAGGCTGCAAAACTATCTGAGGTGAAACCTTTGAATAAAATTCTAACCACGTTGGTGTGCGCCAGTATGGCCGCGCTTACGGCTTTCTCCCTCCCGGCATTTGCCCAAGAGGTGCGGATCAAAGACCTTGTCGAGATCGACGGGGTGCGCGGCAATGACCTTGTCGGCTATGGCTTGGTTGTGGGCCTGAACGGCACCGGCGACGGGCTGCGAAACTCGCCCTTTACCGAAGAGGCGATGACCAACCTGCTGGAGCGGCTTGGCATTAACGTCACCGGCGAGAGTTTTCGCTCGAAAAACGTGGCGGCGGTGCTGGTAACGGCCAACCTGCCGCCTTTTGCCCGGGCGGGCGGGCAGATTGATATTGCCGTTTCCACCATTGGCGATGCAAAAAGCCTGCTTGGCGGCACCCTGATCATGACGCCGCTCAACGCAGCGGACGGGCAGATTTATGCCGTGGCGCAAGGCTCGGTGATTGCTGGCGGGGCGGTTGCAGGGGGGGCCGGGGCCACGGTTACCCAAGGGGTGCCGACCTCGGGGGTTATCCCCTCTGGGGCGCGGGTAGAGCGCGAGATCAACTTTGATTTTGCAGCAGTGCGCCAAATGCGGCTGGCCCTGCGCGACCCGGATTTCACCACCGCCGCGCGGATCGAGCGGGCGATAAACGAGCGGTTTGGGGCGCCGCTAGCACGGATGATGGATTCCGGCACCATCAGCCTGAATCTGAGTGCAACCAACGCCCCTTCGCCCGCGCATCTGGTGGCGCTGCTGGAAAATATCGAGATCACCCCCGAGCAGCGCGCAAGGGTGGTGGTGGACCAGCGTTCGGGCACAATCGTGCTTGGGGCTGATGTGAAGATTTCGCGCGTGGCGGTCTCGCAAGGCGGGTTGACCCTGCGGGTGGAGGAAACACCGATTGTGGTGCAGCCAAACCCGTTTACCATCGGCGGGCAGCCGATTGTGGTGCCCAACACCACCGCAACTATCGAGCAAGCGCCGGGCACGGCGATGGCGCTGGTGGAAACGGCGGTCTCCCTGCCTGAAGTGATCGAGGGGCTGAATGCGCTTGGGGTGGCTCCGCGCGATATGATTGATATTCTCAAGGCGATCAAGGCGGCCGGGGCGCTGCATGCGGAGTTTATCGTGCAATAAGCTTGGCCATGTGCCTGCCCGGTGGTAATATCGGCCAAAGGTGGGCCGATGGACAGCTTCAACATTAGAGTTTTGCCGGCACTTGTGGCAGTGGCCTTCATCGGGCTGCCTGCGCTTGGGCAAGCGCGCTTTGCCACGGTTGAACTGAGCAGCAATGCCGCACTTGCCTCAGCAAGCGTGGGTGATGTGCGCGCCTTTCAGCATGGTATAGATTTTGTGCAACTGCCAGAAGGCAAACAGGTGTTGATCTGGGCCTCATCCGGGGTGGTGCCGCGCGGCGAGGATGCTTCGGGCGAGTGGGTGCATGATGTGTATTATTCATGGGTTGACCCGGCACGGCCAAAGATCAGCCCAACCCTGCTGATCAGTGCACCAGCCGCGCAGGAGCCGGCGAGTGCTGCCGCCACACCCGATGGCAATATCATGATCACGATGGAGGATGCCTGGAACGCCGGGAACAACCTCGCCCAGAGTTTTGCGGTTTTTGACCGGAAGATGCGCCCGGTGCTACCCTACCAGAATATGGTTTTTGATGGCGGGCATTCGGGCCATGTCGCCGCCACAAACACCCGCTTTGTGGTGTTTTACTCAGAAGAGTGGGTGCCGGGTGGCGGGGTGGATGACCTTGGCTCGGGCGATGATGTGTGGTTGGCCAGCTATGATGTTGCGGGGCGAATATTGGCGCGGGTCCCGGTTGCGGTCGGGGAGCAAAGCCGGGATTGGTGGCCGCTGATTGCAGGCGGGGAGGATCGGGTTTTGCTGCTTTGGCAGCGCTTTGTGCCCGGCAAACAATACGCCCGGCTGATGTATCGGGTGTTTGACCCGGTGAGGAATGTCTGGCTATCGGCGCAGCGGCAACTGCCTGAAGGGGTACTCTATTATACCTATGATGTGCAATATCTGCCGGGGGTGATGGCGTTTATGATCGTGGCAACCAGCAAATCCGGCAGCGGAGTGGCGTGGTTGGTCGGGCCGGGTGGTGAGATAATGGCGCGCCGCGATGGCCTGCCCGGTTTTGTGCGCGAAGCCCAGCCGGCGATCCGGAATATGGGGGGTGGCCTGGTGCGGGTGGTTTACCCGGCCATACCCGACGGGTTGTCGGTTTTTGAGGTCTCAAACAGCAGCATCCGCCATGCGGGTAATATATCGATCGGCTATAATTGGCGCGGGGCCGGAAGTGACGGGATATTCACCTCCGATACCGGGTTGTTTTTTGTAAACCTCTCGCCCGCCGGGCTGGTGAGCGCGGTGGTCGAGCTTGGTCGATTGGCTCAGGAATAGCTCTGCACCAAAGCGCCCGCGATCAGCGACCAGCCATCGGCCAGCACAAAAAATGCCAGCTTGAAGGGCAGCGAGATCACCACCGGGGGCACCATCATCATCCCCATCGACATCAGCACCGCCGCGATCACCAGATCAATGATCAGGAAGGGCAGGAAAACCAGAAACCCGATCTCGAACCCGCGCTGAATCTCGCTCAGCAAAAAGCTGGGCACAAGAATGCTGAGCGGGGTTTCGCCATCGGTCGGGGCGTAGGGGGCGGAAGCGATCATCAGATCGAGGGTTTCGGGCTGGACGCGGCCAAGCATGAATATGCGAAACGGGCCAAGCACATTGTCGAGCGCGGTCTGGGTGTCGATCAACCCATCCATCAGCGGCACCACGCCGGTCTCCCAGGCTTCGGAGAATACCGGGGCCATCACAAACCATGTCAGAAATATCGCCAGGCTGACGATCATCATATTGGGCGGCGCCTGCTGCACCCCGATCGCCTGGCGCAAGATCGAAAGCACCGTGACCATGAAGGGAAAGCAGGTGACCATCATCGCAATACCCGGCGCGAGGCTGAGCAGGGTGAGCAGCACAAAAAGCTGCACCGATTGCATGGAGAGCGAGCCATTGCCCAGATCAAACTGCACCGACTGTGCCAGCACCGGGCTGGCGGCAAACATGGTTAACAGTGCCAGCAGCGTGGCACCAAAAACTTTAAAACCCATTTTGCAAATCAACCACTTGCGTCAGGCGAACGCCAAGTTTGCCCTCTTCGCCCTCGATCTCCTGCAACTCGCCGCGCGCGATCAGCTTTTCACCGATATAGACCTCGACCGGGTCGTCAATCCGGCTATCAAGCGGGATGATCGCGCCTTGGGAGAGCGAAAGCAGTTCCGAGATCAGCGGCTTGGCCTTGCCAACCGAAATCGTCATTTCAACCGGGACGCCGAGGAAGGCGTTTTCGCTTGGTTCAATGGTATCAGGCATTTTGGACCCCTGTTTTTTGGGTGGTGGAGAAGAAGCCGTCAACGGCTGTGCGGATCTCGTTCAAAGCGGCATCCAGATCGATCTGGTCATATCCGCCCTGCCACTCGATCCGGGCCTGAAGCCCGTCAAACTCCGGCTCCGGCTCAACGCTGAAATCGGCTTTCGACGGGGCGAGCAGGGCCTGAATGGCGCTGACCGCATCCGGGGCAACAAAGATCACAATCCGGCTTTCGGGCGATTTTTCACAGGCCCGGGCCACCAATTCGGATATTCCTGCCGCCAGCCCGTGATGGGCGCTTTGCGGCAGCACGGCTTCAACCAGTTTTTCGATCATTGGCCGCAGGGAATTCAGCATCGCCTGCCTGGCTTCGATTTGCGAAAACGACATGTCATTCAACGCTTCGAGAATCGGTGCCAGCGTGCGCAGCTTTTCGGCTTCATAGGCGCGGGTTGCCGCCTCGGCACCGCTTTTTACGCCGTCTTTGAACGCGTTTTCACGCATGGCCTCAAAGCTTTCAAACTTCGAGATACCTTTGCGGATTTCCGCGTCATGCGCGAAGGATTCCAGTTTAAAAAGGCCCATTATGCAGGTGTCTCCTCGGTTTCAGCGGCGGTTTCTATCCAGTTTTGCAGCAAGCGATTGGTCTCGACCGAGCGCTCTGAAATAGCGGTGCGTAACAGATCAGCCGCGCTCGGGGCGCTATGGGTCAGGGCCAGCGGCTCCGCGCCATCGGGGGCGGGCAGCAGCCCCGCGGCCTGGGCTTGCCCGGCCTCGGTAGCGGTATCTTCAGGAGCAAGCGGGGGCAGTTGCGGCTGGGCGGTGAGCAGGGGTTTGATCACAAACAGGCCAAGCGCCAGCACCACCGCGCTCAGCACGCCAAGCTGCACCAGTGCCATGCCGTTATTGCTTAAAAACCCCGGAGAGCTGTCGACAAAAGTGCCGGCTTCGGCCGGGGTGACCATTTGCATTGATTCAATTGTCACCACATCGCCGCGCGCCTCGTCATAGCCAATCGCCGATTGCACCAAAAGCGCCAGCGCCGCCAGTTCCTCAGCCGAGCGCGGAGTAAAGGTTTCAACCCCGTTTTCCACACTGACAATATCATTGACCAGCACCGCCACCGAGATTTTGCGAATCGCCCCCGGCGCGCTCACGGTTTCGCGCAGGGTTTCGGACACATCGTAGTTGATCACCTCGCGGCTGCTGGACTGGTTGCGCGATTCTTCGGTTGAACTGCCCGCATCCCCGTCGGGCAGGTTGCTGGCCACGGTCACGCCCTGCGCGCCGCTGCCTTTTGAATTATCGGTCTCGTTGCGGGTTTCGGATGAAATCGCCACGCGTGATTCCGGGTCAAGCAGGCGTTCGGTCACGGTCTGGCTTTCGGTTTCGGCATCGACCATCACCTCCACCACCGCATTGCCGGGGCCAACCCTTGCCGCCAGTAACCGCTCGATATTGTTGCGCATAGCGGCAGCGCGGGCATCCAGCCCATCCGCTCCGAGAACCGCACCGCCTTGCTCGGCGGCACTGAGCACCGCGCCTGAATCGGCATCTATCACGGTCACATTTTCGGGTGAAAGCCCGTTCACCGCCGACGCCACCAGAAACCGCGCCGATTCGGCAAAGGCCGCAGGCAGGGCACCATTAACTGAGCCTATGGTTACCGAAGCAGTAGGGTTTGCATTGCGCTCAAACGGCCGGTTGGTGCCCGAGGCAATATGCACCCGCGCCGAGCGCACCTGCGGTGAAGAAACCAGCGTGCGGGCCAGCTCGCCCTCCTTGGCGCGCCAGTAAGCGGCGTCAAACATTTGCGAGGTGGTGCCAAAGCCGGAGAGGTTGTCGAGCAGCTCGTAACCGGCAATGCCCGAGCCGGGCAGCCCCTCGGAAGCCAGCGAAAGCCGGGCCTGATCCCGCGCGCCTGCCTCTACATATATGGCGTTTGCGCGCACATCATAGGCAATGCCGCGCTGCTCCAGCGAGGTGATGACATCGCCGGCAACCGATGGATCCAGCCCGGCATAAAGCAAGGAGAGGCTTGGGGTGGTTGCCACCCGCACCAGCCCAAGCACCGCCACCAGCGCCGCCACTGCGGCCAGCGCAAAGATGATTTTTTTGCGGGGATCAATACTGCTCCACATAGACGTCATTCCAATCACATTCTGTTTTGTTTCAAGCCAGCGGCCATTCAGGCCACAGCGACGTAATTTTTATCAATTTGAGGCAACAGATTTAACAATTAGTTAGCTACCGGCGGTTTATTAAAAGAAAAGTTTGATGTGACGCAGGAAAGCAAAAATGGCGGATGAAACCGAGCCTGAACCGACCGAAGAAAAGAAAAAGGGCGGTAAAAAAGGCTTAATAATTGGGTTGTTAGGGGCGCTGCTGCTTGGCGGTGGCGGTTTTTATGCAACCTATGCCGGGATGATTCTCGGCCCTGCCGCCGCGCCGAGCAACCATGGCGAATCGGATCTGCCGCCCCTGCCTGAAATCGCGTTTATCGCGCTTGACCCGATGGTGATTTCACTGGGCAGCGCGGCCAGTTCGAAATTTTTGCGCTTTTCCGCGCAGCTGGATGTGGACCCGGCCAGCGAGGAAGCCGTGCAGATGATGCTGCCGCGGATCGTTGATGTGCTCAACACCTATCTCAGGGCGGTATCGGAAGATGAGCTGGGCAAGCCCGCCGCGCTTGAGCGCCTGCGTGCCCAGATGCTGCGCCGCATTCAGGTGGTTACAGAACAAGGGCAGGTGAAGGACCTGCTGATAACAGAGTTTGTACTCGGATAAAGGAGGGACCAGAATGGGCCTGATTGCAGATGTATTACTGATAGCCGGGGCGCTGGGTGCAGCGCTTTATTGCATGATTTTGGCCCGCCGGATCAAAGGGCTTTCAAGGCTGGATACCGGCCTTGGCGGGGCGATTGCCACGCTCTCGGCACAGGTGGATGAAATGCGCACCTCGGTCAAGGTGGCGGCACAAACCTCCGGGGCCAGCATGAAAGACCTGAAAGAGGTGACCAACCGCGCCGAAATAGCCGCCGGGCGGCTGGAGCTGTTGCTCTCGACCGTGCATGAGCGCGGGCAGCCGCCAAAGCCGGTCAAGCTTGACCGCAGCGAGGAGCCGGCGGGAAAAAACGACTCCGAAAAAACGGCGTTGAAAGATATGCAGGAGCCTTTGCTCAGCGCGATTGAAGAAGAGCCGAATTCCGGCGCGCGGGCCGAGCTTTTGAGCGCCTTGCAGCAAGTGATGACGGCGGTGAAAAGATGATGTTTCGCATACCGGCCCAACAGCGCAAAAGCGGTACGATTACGGTAATTGTGGCTTTGTTTCTGGCCTCGGGTATAATCCGGCTGGCCGACATGGCCCCGGCGATTGCGCAAGAACTGGGCCTTGAGGGCGGCGCGGCTGCACCGGAAAACACGCAGCTGGCCATGGCCGAGCCAGCACCTGACATGCCGGCCCTTCTGGCCGCGATTCAGGCACGCGAGGCGCAACTGGCCGAGCGCGAGGCCTATATCGACCAGCGCCAGCAAACCCTTGCCGTGGCCGAGCAGCGCATTAAAGAGCAGATGCAGGCGCTGGCCGAGGCCGAGGAAAAGCTGGCCGCCACCCTGACATTGGCGGATAGCGCCACCGAGCGCGATGTGGCCCGGCTGACCGAGGTTTACATGCGCATGAAACCGGCCGAGGCGGCGGGGATTTTCGAGACCATGGATATCCAGTTTGCCGCCGGGTTCTTTTCGCGCATGCGCCCCGAGGCTTCGGCAGCGATCATGGCCAATTTACCGGCTGATCTTGCCTATTCGATTTCGGTGGTGATGGCCGGGCGCAATGCCAATGCACCACGGGAATAGGTGAAAGAATAATGCCCTGCCTTGATGGATTGTTAACCCGTGCCCGCCATAGTCTGCCTCAGGAAACAGCAAGTTTGAGGGTAGTAAAATGGGCGGCATAATTGGCATTGTCATTATTTTTGTCATGGTCTTTGGCGGCTATCTGCTGGCCGGCGGCAAAATGGCCATCATCCTTTATTCGCTGCCTTTTGAGATGATGATCATTTTGGGCGCTGCGGTGGGGGCGTTTTTGATCGCCAATGATATGCCGACGGTCAAGCACACCGTAAAAGACATGGGCAAGGTTTTTAAGGGCGCAAAATGGAAGCAGCAGGACTATCAGGACCTTCTCTGCCTGCTTTTCAGCCTGATCCGCATCAGCCGCGACAGCCCGGTGGAGCTGGAAACCCATATCGAAGACCCCGAAAGCAGTGCGGTGTTTGGCAAATATCCGAAGATCCAGGCGGATAAAACGGCAGTCGGGCTGATCTGTGACACGCTGCGCTCGGCCTCGATGAACTATGACGACCCCCATCAGGTGGAGGACGTGTTGGAAAAACGCATGGAAGAGCACTATAAGCACGCCCAGCATTCCAGCCACGCGCTTCAGGTAATGGCCGATGGCCTGCCCGCTTTGGGCATTGTGGCCGCGGTGCTCGGCATTATCAAAACCATGGCTTCGATAGACAAACCCCCCGCCGTGCTTGGCGGCATGATCGGCGGCGCATTGGTGGGCACGTTTCTTGGGGTGTTTCTGGCCTATGGGCTGGTGGGGCCGTTTTCGACCAAAGTGGCGGCGGTGGTCGAGGAGGATAATCATTTTTACAACCTTATCCGCGAAGTGCTGGTGGCTAATCTTTATCAACATGCCCCAAATATTTGTGTTGAAGTCGGGCGGCAAAATACGCCCGGTGCCAAGCGGCCCTCATTCAATGACCTCGAAGCAGCGCTGAAGGAGGCCAAGGCGGCGGCATGAAGAAACTCATCGCATTCGGGCTGGTTCTTATTTCTGCGCTGCCGATGGCGGCGCAAAGCCTCGTTACGGTGCAATCCGGCGAGCATGACGGTTTTACCCGTATTGTTTTGGCCACTGATCCCGGGCAGGACTGGCAAGTGGTGGAGAGCTACGGCAAGGCCACATTGCAATTTCCCGGCCAAAAACTGGATTTTTCAACCGCGACGGTGTTTGACCGGATATCAACCGCACGCATCGCCGCAGTGCAGGGCAACAGCGGGGAGAATGGTTCGGCATTCACCCTTGAGTTGAATTGTGGCTGTGAAGTGAAGGGCTTTGCCTTTGCCGATAATTATATTGTGCTCGATGTGTTTGACGGCCCCGAACTTGGCCCTGAACCGGTGGCGCAAAACGAGCCGTTATGGCGCCCGGATGCCTTGCCCTATATCCAGCCGCCAGCCCGGCAGGAGCGCTTTTTGGCTTTTGTGATGACCCAAGCTCCGGTGCAGCCTGTCTTGCTGCCAGACCCGCCACCCAGGGCCGCGCCGGTTGCGCCAGAGGCCCCGGACGGGCTTGCAATGTTGTCAGAACCCGCGCTGCCGGATGCTGTGGCGTTCGCGGCCAGTGTGATTGAGGACAAGATGGAAGAGGTCGGTGCGGTTGTCTCCGAAATGAATACGGAAATAGTGGTGCAGGATGACCCGGAACTTTTGGCCCGCATAGAGGATGCCCAAAACCAGCTACTGGCACAACTGACCCGGGCGGCGGATCAGGGGCTGGTGGATTTCGCGCTTGCTCCGGTGGAAAAAGTGGAGGAGGTGGTGGTTGATACGGTTGAGGAAGTCCCCCCTGCGACAATGCCCGAAATTGATTCGGTGCTCATGCAGCAACTCAGCGCCCGCACGGCCTATGCGCAGAATAACGAGGATGCGCTTGCCGAGATCGTAAACCAGTTTGCCATGCCACAATGCCTTGGGGATGCTGTATTTTCTATGGAAAGCTGGGGGGACGGGCGCGCTTTTTCGGATCAGCTCTCCGCGCTGCGTTCGGGGCTGCTGGGTGAGTTTGATACGCCAGACGCGGAGGTGGCCGAGAAACTCATACAGCTTTATTTGCGGTTTGGGCTGGGTGCGGAGGCGCGGTTGATTCTTTCTGAAATGCAAGAGCAGCCAGAATATGCGAGTATTTACAATGATATGGCAGATCTTCTTGAAGGAGAGCCTGAGCGGGTGAATGGGCAAATATTACAGGGTGTTGGCTGTGGTGGTGCCCATGAGATGTGGTATTTGGCCACCGGGCGGGGGAACTATCAGGTATTTGAGCCGTTGGCTATTTCCGAGGTGTTTTCCAATTACCCGATCGAGGTGCGCACCATTATCGGGCCGGCTTTGGCACAGGCATTTATCGAGCGCGGGCAGGTTGATGCTGGGCATGTGGTGCTGGAAATCGTGCGCCGGGCTGATGGCGAGGTGAGTTCGGAGCAGTTACTGGCCGAGGCCAGTGTGCTGGAAGCGCAATCCAATATCGATGGGGCGCAACGCATTTATCGCAACATGATCAACAGCAATGATGAGCGCGCGCCGGAAGCGATGATCGCGCTGGCGCGTGGGCTGTTGAATGACGGGCGCAGCCTGCCCGAATCTTTGCTGGTAGATATTGAATCGGCAGCGTTTTTCAATCGGGAAACCTCGTTGGCGGACCCGCTTCGGCTTTGGGAGATCAGAGTGCGGGCCGAGGTTGAAGGGGCCGATAAGGCCTTGGCGCAAATTGCGGAAAGCATTGAAGAACGCCCGGATTTACTGGCGGAGCTTCAGCAATTGGCTGCGGGTATTTTTGAAGTGAGCAGTGCGGCACAACTTGGTGACTATCAATATGCGCAAATGGTGTTGCGCTATGCCAGCTTGCTCGATCAGGGCGAAAAGGGAGACCTTGCCCGGCTGAAGATCGCAAAAGAGATGGCCGGGATTGGCCTGCCTGAAAGCGCGCTTGATGTGCTGACACCAAACCTGACCCGCCCGCAAACCGCCACGACTCAACTGGTGGCGGCCGCTTATGTGCAGCTTTTTGAACCCGAACAGGCGCTTGATTTGCTGATCGGGGATAGCTCGCTCGAAGCCTATAAGATCAAACTAGATGCCTATTTACAAATGGAAGATTATGCCGCCGTGGCGCAGATGCTGGCACAGGATTTTGCGGCCGAGGTCTCACTCAATGAAGTGGCGCTACGCGCCGGGGATTGGGAAAAAATCCGGCAAGCCGGCGCGGTTGGCACGCTGGCCGCCTATATGAACAATGAGACCCCTGATGCAATTGGTGAAACGCCATCGGCACCAGAGGATGGTTTCTTGGCCCCGGTTGGGATGCAGGAAGAGCCAAGCCTGAAGGCCGTGCGCGAGTTGCTCGCGATCAATCAGGCCAGCCGCAGCTTTTTGGAAGATGTGATCGCGGCTGGTGAATAACGCAGGTTCCGCTGACAAAGAAATAGTTGCGCGCAAATTCTTGCACATAGCGAAAGGGCGCTTCCAAAATAAAAGCGCCCCTGCCTTGATGGTTTGTTTACCGCAGGTGGTTGCAGTGGCTGTGCAAAGGCCAGAAAGTTAGCTCTGCGGGTTGCGTAGTGCTTCCACATCGGAGGCCAGCATCTGGCTGCCATCTGCAAAATAAAGCACCGGCTGGCCATTAACCTTGCGCACTTCCTGAACGGTAGAGAAAACCGAGCCCGATGTGGAAGCAATGATCTGACCTTCAGCTGAACTGTTGATCTCAAAACGGTAAAGCGCACCTGCAACTGCTTGAGTTCCATCGGTCAGCATGCCCGACCACTCTGCGCTGGTGGCGTTCACATCGACATTCTGGCGGGCAACGATGCTGTTATTCTCGTCAAAAACCAGCATTTCAGCCTGATCAGCGCCCGGAGGGGTGAGATAGTGCACATCAAGCGGTGCATTTTCATATGGCGCGCTGCCGGGGTTGCGCACCTCCTGCCCGATCCATTGCGAAAGCCCGCCGGTGGCCCCGCTGGCCAGGGCTTCCAGAATATTTTCCAACTTGGTATTGGATTGCACCTGCTGCTCAACCGCCGAAAAACTGGCGAGCTGGGCGACAAACTGGGTGGATTCGACCGGCTTGAGCGGGTCCTGGTTGCGCAACTGCGCAGTGAGAAGCGACAGAAAGGTTTCAAAGTCACCCGCCGCTTCATTGCCTGCGGGAGCCTCGGGGGTTGAGCGGGCAAAACCAGCGGATGCCTGCGAAAGGGCGGAAAGGTTTTCCATGATTGATCCTTTGAGTTAGAGGCGAATGTCGAGCCGACCATCGATGATCGGCAGTGGAGTGGTCTGTATTATGGCGTCTTCCGTCTCATTGGTCAGAGACAGGGAGACCCCGCCGAATTCATGTTTGTCCTGCTGCGGGGTGCCTTGCTGGAAAGAAAGATTGGCCTGTGCAAACCCGGCTTTTTCCAACGTGCTGGCCAGCAATTCAGCATGGCGGCGCATCAGGTCGATGGTTTCGGGGCGGTCAGCCGATATTTGGGCAATCACCACCTGATCATTTGCCGAAAGCTGGATAACCACCCGCCCCAACTCGGGCGGGTCGAGGCGCAACTCGATCACCTGCTGGGTTTTCTGGGTAATTTGGCTTTGGATTTGGCTGGCGATTTGCGCCGCCAGTGGCGCTGTGACGCGTTGGCTCTGCTGGGTTATGGCAGGCGTTTCAAAGGCTTGCCGCTCAACCCTTATGTTTACCTGCAACTCGGCATCGCCGGTTTCGGCCAGGGTCGGATCAAAGAGGGGCGGCAGTGAGGGGGGCGTGGCAAAGCCGACAGGGGCGGGCTGCGGCGCTATCGGTTTATTGCTGGTTTCAGCCTGTTTGACGGGGGTTGCCTGACGATCCGCAACCGGGACCTCCAGCTTGGGCTGCGGCTCTTTTGGGGCTGCTATAATGGGCGCTTGAACCGGGACGGCATCGGGTTGCTTTGCCAATAGGGGGGCTGCGGTTTTGGGGGCGGTAATTTCA
>WFQA01000136.1 GCA_015487255.1 Paracoccaceae bacterium
AAATCTTTCAAAAACGGTTTTTCTGCCATTGAGGCGCGGTTGAGCAGATCAACCCCTTTGATGCGCGTCGCCATATCAGGCCAACGACTGCGGTGGTATTTTTGCAAAAGCTCTGATGCGCCGATATCCTGACCCTGATCGCGGGCGGCCAGCACCAGCTCTTTTAAGGTTTTGAGATCGGCAAGGCTCATATTTAGCCCCTGCGCCCCGATGGGCGGGATTACATGTGCAGCCTCGGCCAGCAGGGCGGTGCGCGGGCCGTTGAGCCGCTCGGCGCGCTGTGCGATGATCGGCCAGAGCGCGCGTTTGCCAGTGATTTCGATCGCTCCAAGCGTGCCACAGGCGCGCAGGGTGAGGGCTTGGTTGAAATCATGGTCATTCATGGCAAACAGGCCGGCGGCTTCAGGGCCGCGCTCCATCCAGACCACGGCTGATTTATACGGGTCTTCCAGTGGCACCAGCGTGAACGGGCCGCCGGAGCGGTGGATTTCGGTGGAGATGTTTTGATGGGGCTTGCTGTGAATGGTATTGAAAACAATGGCTTTTTGGCCGTAATGCCAGGTTTTTACCGCAATGCCGAGCTGGGTGCGCAAAGGGGAATCACGCCCGTCAGCCGCGATAATCAGTTGGGCGGAGATCTGACCTCCACCCTTTAGTTGCAGCAACGCGCCGCTGCTGCGGGGGGTGATTTTACCAACCGTTTCCGGGGCCAGCAGTTGAAAATTGCCAAATTGCCCAAGAAAGCCCAGCATCTTTTTGCGCAGCATTGTGTTGGGCAGGTTATAGCCAAAGGCGGCCAGCCCAAGATCGGCCGCCTCGAAATCCGCCTGCTCGCGGATTATGCCCGCCGCGCCGCCAGCATCGAGAATACGCATGATGGCCAGCGGCGCGGCATGGGGGGAGAGGGCATCCCACAGCCCTGATTCTTTCAGCAGATCAACCGAGGGTAGCAAAAAAGCAGTGGAGCGCAGGTCGGCGCCGGGTTTGGTGCTATCGGTGATGGGGGGGGTCGGGTCGGCGCAGATGGTCTCAAACCCGGCGCTGGCAAAGATGCACGCGGCGCTCAGCCCGGCAATGCCGCCGCCGGAGATCAGGATGTCGCAACGGGTCCGCATCAGGTCAGCGCCCCGAGAAAAGTGGTGAGATCATTGGTTTGGTGATGAATATGCCGGGCTGGCATAGGCTGGCCAACCAGCACGGTTTTCAACCCCAGCGCGTGGGGGATTTCAAGGTTGCGCGGGTCGTCCTCAAACATCGCAGCCTGCCGGTGTTGCAGCCCTGCTTTGGAAAAAACCACTTCAAAAGCCCCGGCATGGGGTTTGGAGACAAAGCCGGCATCATCAATGCCGAAATGGGTCTCGAACAGGTCGTTCAGCCCCAGAGCGTTAGTCACCCGGTGGGCATAATCGCTTGAGCCATTGGTGAAAATGATTTTTCGACCGGGCAGGGCGGCGATGGCTTTGGCCAGCGCCGGGTCGGGGCGCAGCACCGAAAAATCAATTTGCTGGACCTCGGCAAGGTAAGCGACAGGATCGGTGCCATGATGGTGCATCATACCGGCCAATGTGGTGCCGTGCGCGCGCCAATACTGCGCCCGGCGCCTGGCGGCGGCTGCCTGATCAAGCCCGAGCACGCGCATCAGGTAGCGCTCCATATTCACCTCCAACTGGCCAAATAGCTGGCTGTTGGCCGGATATAGCGTGTGATCAAGGTCAAAAACCCAATCCCGCACATGGGAGAAATCTGCTTTTGGCATGGCTATGGATAGCCCTTCGCGGCTGCGCGCGCAACAGCCATTGCGCGGGTGGAATTTGCGCTCTATCTTGCCTGAAAGGGAGATGGCTATGAATCGTATAGTGCAAAACAAAGATGCATATGAGCTGGTGCTGGAGGCGATTGACTGCGGCATTTATCTGCCCGGTGACCGGTTGGTCGAATCTGATCTGGCCGAGCGGTTCGGGGTTTCGCGCACGCCGGTGCGCGAGGCGCTGCAGCGGCTGGAAACCCAGAATATTCTGGTGCGGGACGGGCGCTCGATGGTGGTGGCCTCGCTGGACCATGACCAGTTGGGCGAGCTTTACGCGGTGCGCGCCCAGCTTGAGGGGCTGGCGGCGCAACTGGCCGCGCAACATGCCGCACCCGAGGAGGTCAGGATCTTGCAGGAGATGGTGGCGCAGGATCAGGCGCTGATCGATGACCCGGCCGGGCTGGCGCGGGCCAACCGGCGCTTTCACCACCAGATTCACCTTGCCAGCCATAACCGCTATCTTATCCGGCAGCTCGAATCGGTGCATCGCACCATGGCGCTGCTGACCACCACCTCACTGGCCGCCGAAGGGCGCGGGGAGGATGCGCTGGCTGAACATGCCGCCATCGTAAAGGCAATTGCCGGGGGGGACAGGGCCGGGGCGGATAAGGCCTTGCGCGACCACATATCAAAGGCTTAAGAAACGAGGCTGAAGCAAGATGCCACGGAGAGCCTGCCATGAATAAAGTTGCCCAAACCCTGCGGTCCAGAGACTGGATCAAGGATTGCCGGGAAGATATTCCCGACCTTGAAACCGCCTTTGATATGCAGGATGCGGCTCTAGCCGAGATCGCTCCCGAGCGCGGCGGGTTTGCCGGTTATAAAATTGCCTTCAACTCACCCGCCTTGATGGAAAAGCTGAATATTCCGCATCCGGGCATGGGGCGGGTCTTTGCGGATCAGGTTTGCGAGAGCGGTGTGAAGCTTGATGTGGCTGATTACAAATATTTCATGATCGAGCCGGAAATCGCTGCGGTTTTGGCGGAGGATTTAACCCCCGGCACCAATTACACCCCCGCATTGGCAGAAGCCGCCGTTGCGCGCTATTTCCCGGCTTTCGAGCTGCTGGACCGGTGCAATTTTGAAGGCATGATGCACCCGCCAACGGTGATTGC
>WFQA01000137.1 GCA_015487255.1 Paracoccaceae bacterium
AGCGGCACCACCCGGGATGGGCTGATCACATGAATGTGATTTCATTATCCGGCTGGCTTGCCATTTTACGCGCGCGAAAGTTGCGTGAAAATAGCGGCATGGTAAGGTAATGCCAAGTTTCTTAGTGAGGTTTCTTAGTGAGGTGGATACCGGCATGAAAAACATTTGGCAGGCAATCGCGGCGACTTTCAGCGATAGAATTTACATTGTGCTGGCGGTGAGCTTTGCCGCCAATATGGCAGCACTTGATTATATCCTGCTCAGTCAATCCACCACGTTTCGCATCATGTCGCTGCAAAACACCGCGCTGTTCAACGGAGCGGCTTTGGGGATGAGCGTGCTGATTGCCATCCTGTTTGGCATCTCGGCGGCGATGCTGATCTATGTGTTTCGCCAGCGCCATAACAACACGGTGGAATCCGCCCCAAGCACTTTTCTGGGCACGGCTTTTGCGGCGGTCGCCAGTGGCTGCCCGGTTTGCGGTGTGTGGCTGCTGCCGCTGCTTGGCATTGCCGGCTCGTTGGCGGTATTCCCTTTTCAGGGGCTGGAGATCAAGGCCCTGGCCATTTTGCTGCTGCTGTTTTCGATCAGCCGCTCGGCCAATGTCGTTTTGGGGATATGCACGCGGGAAAACCGCAAAAAACGCTGGATGGTTAATTTTACCGTGGTGGCGGTATCAATCGCGGCGCTGTTTCTGCTGCCGTTTATCCCGCCGCAATATAAGGTAAAATTCCAGCTTAACGGGGTGAGTGCCCCAACGCTGGAGCAAATAGCCTTTGAGAAAAATATGGAAGGGCTGGCCGAGCAGGTCAACCCGCAAGCCGGTTTTGTGCTGAATGCGAATTACGGCAATATGGGTTATAAACTGGTGGAAAACGGCGTGATCGATTTTGAGCTGTTTAGCGAGATCTATCGGCGCTCCGGCCAGCCGCTGAGCGAGGATCAGCTAAAGGTTTTCAGCAAAGAGGGGTTGAACGAGCCGATTGTTATCAATGCTGAAAACGCCTATTTCCTGCTCAACCTGTTTTGGGCTTTTGGCCTGGCCAATGAAAACCCGATCCTCACCGAGGGGCAGATCACCCAATATGGCGCTGGCCGGATTGGGGATTTCGCCTCGACCGGCGGCTGGACGATTGCGGCAAAGCCGCTGGAGGAAATTTATGCCAAGCTCTCCCTCGCCCCGCTAAACGAGGCGCAACAGGCGCGGCTGCAAAAGGTGGCCGAGAACACATATCGCCCGTGCTGCGGCAACTCCACCGCCTTTCCCGATTGCAACCACGGCATGGCCCTGCTTGGGGTGCTGGCCCTGCTGGCTGCCAGTGATGCCTCCGAGGATGAGCTGTTCGAGGCGGCCAAATATTTCAGCGCCTATTGGTTTCCCAGCCAGGCTTACGATGTTGCCACATTTTTCATGGCAACCGAAGGCACCGAATTTGCCGATATCGACCCGGCACTGTTTGTCAGCGAGCAGTTGTTTTCTGGCCGCGGCTGGAGCCAGGTGCGCGGATGGCTGGACCAAAACCTGGGTGATGCAGGCCAAAACGGTGGGCAAGGCGGGGGCGGTTGCGGAGTTTAGCCTTTTGCAAGAACCTACCGCCATGTGTGTCCGCCGAGCGCAGCGAGGCCATAGCCCAAACGTAAATCTTGTCTTTGCGTAGCAAAGGCAGGTTTTACGGAGGGCACCAAGACTGGCTGCAAGCTGTCGGCAGTATGTTCAACGTCTCGGCATACAACCAAGCCGGGTTTGCTTTTGCCTCAAGGGGGCTAAAGCCCCCATCGGCAAAAGCACGTTTTTCAACAAGTTGAAAAACCGGTCTGGCGACGCCGGTAGCCTCGCTACGCTCGGCGGTCAAAACGAGAAATTTTTAGCCAAGCAGCTCATGGCACAGCTCCAGCGCATCCACCAGCTTGTCTACCTCTTCGGTAGTATTATAAAGCCCAAAGCTGGCGCGGCAGGTGGCCGTTACGCCGAGATGCTGCATCAGCGGCTGAGCGCAGTGGTGGCCTGCGCGCACAGCAATGCCGCGCTGATCCACAATGGTGGAAATATCGTGCGGATGGGCACCACCAGCCATGGTAAAACTGAAAATCGCGCCTTTGCCCGGTGCATTGCCCTGAATATTCAGCCAGTTCAGCCCGGCCAGCCGGCTTTGGGCATAATCGCGCAGGCTGGCCTCATGGGCGGCGATATTCTCCATGCCCAGATCCATCATATAATCCAGAGCCGCCCCCAGCCCGATCATCTGCACAATCCCCGGTGTGCCGGCCTCAAACCGGTGTGGCGGCACGTTGTAGCTCACCCTGTCACGGGTTACCTCGGCTATCATATCGCCGCCCCCCATGAAGGGGCGCATCTCCTCCATACGCGCACGGCGCATGAATATCGCCCCCGAAGCCGTTGGCCCGTAAAGCTTATGCCCGGTAATGGCATAGAAATCACAGCCGATATCCGCAACATCGACCGGCATATGCACCGCCGCCTGTGAGCCGTCAATACAGGTGACAACCCCCCGCGCCCGCGCCGCCTGGCAAATGGTTTTCACATCCACCACCGTGCCCAGCACGTTGGACATATGGGTGAGCGCAATCAGCCTGGTCTTATCGGAAATGGCATCGATCACCCTTTCCGCATCAAGCGAGCCATCTGCCGCCGGCTCAACCCATTTCAGCACAACCCCCATACGCTCGCGCAAAAAATGCCACGGCACAATATTGGCGTGATGTTCCATCACCGAAAGCAATATTTCATCCCCCGCCTTCAGGTTTGCCACCCCCCAGCCATAGGAAACCAGATTGAGCGCCTCGGTGGCACCACTGGTGAAAATGATCTCTTCCTCGCAGGGCGCATTCAGAAAACTTCGCAGCTTGCCGCGCACCGCCTCGTATTTATCCGTCGCCAGATTGGATAGAAAATGCAGCCCGCGATGCACATTGGCATAATCTTCCGCATAGCCATTGGTAATCGCATCTATCACCACCTGCGGCTTTTGCGCCGAGGCCCCGTTATCCAGATAGATCAGTGGTTTGCCGTGCACCTTGCGCGACAGTATCGGGAAATCCTTGCGGATTTCGGTAACGTCAAACATGTTTATGGCCTTTATCGTGTTTGCCGGTTCACATCAAACCAAACGCATCATAATCCACGTTTGAGCAAAGCGAAAGGCAGTGAATTATGATTTTATCTGAGCTGTGGGCGCTTTAGATAATCCCGTTGGCTCGCATATAAAGGGCCACAAACCACAAAACCATGGCCGTAAAGGTCAGCCCGGCAAAAACCGGGAAGGTTTGTTTGGTGTTATGCGCCTCGGCCACGCCGGCAGAAGTAAAATATACAAACGGGATCAGGCTGAGCCAGTAAGGCGCTTGCGAGATGAATTCATCCTGCAGGATCGGAAACGAGGTCTCAAGACTGGCGAACAGAACCGTGACCAAAGCAAATAGCAACCCAAACGGCGCAGCAACAAAACTGCCCCAAAATACCCCGGCCCGGGTGGCATGATAGCTGCCAGTGCCACCAAAAACCTTCATCACCAGCCCGAGTATCATTGAAAATACGTAAATGACCGCGGTGCGTGCAACCAGCGCCACAATCAGCCAGATACCAATCTCGGCGGGCAGCAAATCACGCGCGCCAAGCGTGGGGGCAACCACCGCCTTGAGCGACCAAGACAGAAAAAACACCATATCCGACAGCAGGATATAAAACAGCAACCGCCCCTCGGAGGGGTTTTCGTCAATCAAACGCCGGGTCGAGGCGCGCATGTCTTTCCATGCGTCAATGACCCGCATGGCAAGCCCGCTATGCTCGGTATGATAGGTGCCGATCGTGGTGGAAAACACCTCGTCACGCAAGGAATTTGCACCCGTTTCGCTGCTCTCGCCCGACACACTCATATCAACCACCTGCGTTAATTCATAGTTAACAACCTGATCATAACTATTAACGTGAAAGGAGTCAAAATTATGGCAGCAATGGTGAAATATGGTGCTTTAAAGCCCTCGGCCACGCTCAAAAAGCTGCCCCACACATAGGCAAAGAACAGGCCCAATGCGATTGGCAAGGCCAGAGAGAGCCAGTCAACCGGGACCGCCATCTGCACAATGGCAGAAACCAGCGCCAAAGGGGCAATGACCAGTTGCGCCCAAAACAGCGCCAGCCGGGCATGCCGCCCGTTGCCCTTGCCACCAAACATTCTGGCCACCAGCCGCGAGATACCGGCAAGAAGATAAAACATGATAGGCGCAAAAAAGAACCAGGCCACCAGATTGGCGGTAAAAAACGCCAGGCTGGAGACCTCCGCCGAGGCCTGGGCCGCCGACATTGCCAACAGGTCCGGGGTGCGGGCGATGAAAAACAAAAATATCGCCAGCATCAGATAGATCAGCAGCCGCTCTTCGCCCGGAGCGGCGTCAATCTGGCGCTGCATCGATGGCTTGAAACCACGATAGGCGCGGATGATTTCCCCCGAGACACTCATGCGCTGTGCCGCTCGGCCCAGCCGATAAGGCGCGAACGGATATCATCGGCCATGGCCTGGTTTTCGATCTCCTGAATAGCTTCATCCAGAAAGGCAATGATCATCATGTTTTGCGCCTCACTGCGCGGCACCCCGCGTGACATCAGATAAAACAGCGCGTTTTCATCCACCGCGCCACAGGTCGAGCCATGGGAGCAGGCAACATCATCAGCATAGATTTCCAGCTCCGGCTTGGCCAGAAAGTTACTGTCATCATCCATGAGCAGCGCTTGGGATATTTGATAACCATCGGTTTTCTGCGCATCGGGCTGCACGAGAATTTTGCCCTGAAACACCCCGGTCGCTCCGTTTTTCAACACCTTCTTAAACACCTGCCGGCTTTCGCAGCCCTGGGCATCATGGGTGATGAAAATCGTATCATCATGCAAAAAATCGCCATCGCCAAGGCTGGCCCCGGCCACGCTGGCCTTGGTGTTGTCGCCGTTGATATCAATCACCACCTCGTTGCGGGTCAATGCGCCGTTCACCGTAAGGGTGAAGGATTTGAAGTGGCTTTCCGCGCCGAGCCGGGCAAAAATATGGGTATTGGCCAGGCGGGCATGGTCGCGCCCCTGCGCGCGCAGATGGTGAAAGCTGCCACCCTCGGCCACGTCCACCTCCATGCAGGTATTGAGCCGCGCCGCCCCAGCCCCGTTTTCCAGAATCGTCAGCTCCGCCCCGGCCTCCACCCTGATCACATGGTGGATCAGCACATCACTTCGCAGCTCAGAGCGGCAATAGCGTAGCGCCACGGGTCTGGAGACCTTGCCCGTGGCCCTGATCACCACCCCCTGCCCGGCCAAAGCGGTATTGAGCGCGGCAAAAGGGCGCGGCACCGGGTGCTGCCCCTTGGCCTCAAGCACACCAAATAATTCGCCGGCCCAGTGGATGTCCATATCGAGCGCCTCATCCAGCAGCGAAACCTCAAGCCCTTCACCGCTCAAGTCATCAGATAGATCAGGCTGGTAGACCCCATCGACAAAGGTGATCAGCAGCTTGTCAAAACCGTCAAAAACCGGCGCTTCGTCAAGCTGTAAAATCTCCGCTTCGGGGGCCTCGGGGGCGTTGAGCACGGCGGGGTTGGTATAGCGCCAATATTCATCCCGCCGCCCCGCTGCCCCAAGCGCCAACATCCGCGCCCGCGCCGCGCGCCGTGCATTTTCAGCCCAGTCAGAGGCCGGACGCGGCGCGCCATGCCGTGTCAACAGGGCCTCCGTTGCGTTTTCGTGCTGCAACTCCCCCATCAGGCCACCTCGCCCAACAGCCCGGCATAGCCGTGGTTTTCCACCTCCAGCGCCAGCTCCGGCCCGCCGGATTTGATGATTTTCCCGTCCGCCATAATATGCACCACATCGGGTTTGATATGGTCGAGCAGGCGTTGATAATGGGTGATGACCAAAAATGACCGTTTGCCATCGCGCAACACATTCACCCCTTCGGCCACCAGCTTCATCGCATCCACGTCCAGCCCGCTATCTGTCTCGTCCAGAATGCACATTTTTGGCTCCAGCATCGCCATCTGCAATATCTCGTTGCGCTTCTTCTCCCCGCCGGAAAACCCTACATTCACCGGCCGTTTCAGCATATCCGCATCTATCTTCAGCGATTTGGCCTTTTCCCGCACCAGCTTGAGGAATTGCGCCGCGTTCAGCTCCTCCTCGCCGCGCGCCTTGCGTTGCGAATTTACCGCTGTGCGCAGAAACGTCATGTTGCCCACCCCCGGAATTTCAACCGGGTATTGAAACGCCAAAAACAGCCCCGCCGCCGCGCGCTCATCCGGCTCCATCTCCAGCAGGTCAACGCCATCGAGCAGCACTTCGCCCTCGTCCACCACATAGCCGCCCTTGCCGGACACAACATAAGACATGGTCGATTTACCCGAGCCATTCGGCCCCATGATCGCATGCACTTCGCCTGCACCGACCTTCAGATCAAGCCCCTTCAGGATTTGCTTATCTTCGTCCTCCAGCGAGGCTTTCAGGTTTTTGATTTCAAACATTTTCTACTCCGTATACCGGTGCTTCCGGATTTTTAACTACAGATTGCCTTATGCAATTCGGCATCTGCTATGCTTAATTTAGGGCCTGCTACTTAAAACAGGCCGCGCTTGGTCTGCTGGTTTGGCTACATGTTTCGCTAAATTCAGCCATTGGTGCTGCAATTATCCGTGGTGATACGGTTAAGGTTCCCGTCATCTCGCTGTTAAACGGGTCCTGAACCGAGCGGATGATGAACATGGTGGCAACCACCAATAGGATGAAAATTTTTGAAACCCTTGCCAGCATTACCCCGATTCCCTGCGTAAGATAACGCCAGCGATTGCAGATAAAAACAAAACATACAAATCCTGCATCACCCCACACTCCCCTCAAGCGAAATCGCCACCAGTTTCTGTGCTTCCATCGCAAATTCCATCGGCAGGGATTGCAGCACTTCCTTGGCAAAGCCGTTCACGATCAATGCCACCGCCTCTTCCTCGCCCATGCCGCGCTGGCGGCAATAAAACAGCTGCTCGTCATCCACCTTGCTGGTGGTCGCTTCATGCTCTATCCGGCTGGAATTGTTGCGGCACTCCATATAAGGCACCGTATGCGCCCCGCATTTATCGCCGATAAGCAGGCTGTCACACTGGGTGTAATTGCGGCTGCCTTTGGCTTTCGGGTGGATCGAAACCAGCCCGCGATAGGTGTTTTGCGCCTTGCCCGCCGATATCCCCTTGGAGACGATCCGGCTCTTGGAGCGTTTGCCAAGATGGATCATCTTGGTGCCGGTATCGGCCTGCTGCATATTGTTGGTGATGGCGATGGAGTAAAACTCGCCCTGGCTGTCATCCCCGCGCAGAATGCAGCTTGGGTATTTCCAGGTGACGGCCGAGCCGGTTTCCACCTGTGTCCACATCACTTTTGCCCGGTCTCCCCGGCAATCGGCGCGCTTGGTGACAAAGTTATAAATCCCCCCCACACCGTTTTCATCGCCCGGATACCAGTTCTGCACGGTGGAGTATTTCACATCCGCATCTTCCTGTATAACAATCTCCACCACCGCCGCATGCAGCTGGTTTTCATCGCGCTGCGGTGCGGTGCAGCCCTCCAGATAGCTCACCTGCGCGCCCTTTTCGGCAATGATCAATGTGCGCTCGAATTGCCCGGTATTTTCGGCATTGATGCGAAAATAGGTGCTCAGCTCCATCGGGCATTTTACCCCTTCGGGGATGTAAACAAACGATCCGTCAGAAAAAACCGCCGAGTTCAGCGTGGCATAGAAATTATCACTCGGTGGCACCACGGTGCCGATATATTTTTGCACCAGTTCGGGGTGGTCCTTGATCGCCTCGGAAATGGAGCAGAAAATAACCCCCGCCCTGGCCAGTTCCTCCTTGAAGGTGGTGCCGAGTGACACGCTGTCAAACACCGCATCAACCGCCACTTTGCGGCCTTCGACCGGCATATCCCCGGCACCTTCCACCCCGGCCAATATCATCTGCTCGCGCAGCGGAATGCCCAGTTTTTCATAGGTGGCGAGCAGTTTGGGGTCCACCTCGTCAAGGCTTTTGGGCTTTTCGACCATGCTTTTGGGGCGGGCATAATAGTAGATATCCTGAAAGTCTATTTCAGGGTAGTTGACCATCGCCCAGGTCGGTTCCACCATTTTTTCCCAGCGGCGAAAGGCATCGAGCCGCCATTCCAGCATCCATTCCGGCTCGCCGTTCTTTTTTGAAATCATCCGCACGATATCCTCGTTTACGCCTTTGGGGGCGTATTCCATTTCGATATCGGTCTCAAATCCGTATTTATACTTTTCGCCAACGGTTTTAACCGCCTCAACGGTTTCGGCATCTACGCCTTCCTTGACGATATTTTCGTGACTGGACATCTTGTTCCCCTATGCTGCCCGCGCTTTGAAGCGGTTATATTCCTTGAGCCACGCCATCGCGAAAGCCTCCAATTCCTCTGCCGTGGTGCGAGGGCCAATGCTGACCCTGATCGCACTGCCGGCGGTTATTTCATCATAGCCCATGGCCCTGAGCGCCTTGCTGGCCCTGACCTTGCCACTTGAGCAGGCCGCGCCGGCGGATATGGCAAACCCGGCAAGGTCCATCTGCATCACCTGCGTTTCCGCCTTCCAGCCGGGCACAGCAAAATAGCTGGTATTGGGCAGGCGCGGTGCGTCTTTGCCAAAAATCAGCAATTCCGGCACCGCGTTCAGGAGCTGCGCCTCAAATGCATTTCGGGTTTGCTCGACACGTTGCCACACCCCGTCTTCAAGGTCTTTCAAGGCCGCCTTTGCCGCCGCACCCATACCGGCAATGCCGATCACGTTTTCCGTGCCCGCGCGCCGCCCCATCTCCTGCCCGCCGCCCTTCAGCGCGGCCCTGACCTCAACCCCCTGCCGGATGACCAACGCCCCCACACCCTTTGGCCCGCCGAATTTATGGCCGGAAACAATGGCGCGTTCCACCCCGCTCCAGGCAAAGCCATAGGGGATTTTGCCAATGGCCTGCACCGCATCGGAAAACCCAAGCCCGGCTGGCAGATCGTGGATCACCCCGGTCTCGCCATTCGCCTGCTGCCACGCGGTTTTTGCCGGTTCTGCCGTGGTTTTGCCATCTGTCCATGCCAGCACGCAATCATGCTCAAAACCGGGGCTGCAAAACCCCTGCCCGGCCAGCGCCAGTGCCGCCGCCTCGGTGGCGCTGCCGGTGAAAACAATATCCGCGCCGCTGGCACCGATGGCCTCGGCCAGCTGCGCGCGCGCCCGTTCCACAATCGCCCTGGCGGCCCGCCCCTCTGCGTGCACGCTGGATGGATTCCCCATCACATCCATTGCCGCGCTCATCGCGGCGCGCGCTTCCGGCCTGAGTGGCGCGGTGGCGTTCCAGTCAAGATAGCTGCGTTTCATTTTTCCTCACAGCCGCAAGTATCAGGCCCGCAATCCTCATCGACCACATCAATAAAGTTGGGCACAGCCACACATGGCACCATCGAATCCCCGGCGATGTCACATAGCCGGGTCTGGTGCAAAAACACATAAACATGGGCCGAGAGCTGCTCCCAGAGCTTGTCGGTCAGCACTTGCGCCTCGGTGCCCGCCCGCGCGCCGGAAACCCCGGCGCCCCGCGTCATCGCATCCATGTTTTCATCCACCGCGCCGAGAATGTCGGAAATACGGATGGAGTCACACGAGCGCGCCAGCCGATAGCCGCCACCGGGGCCGCGCACCGATTCCACTATCCCCGCCCGGCGCAGCTTTACAAACAACTGCTCCAGATAGGCCAGCGATATATCCTGGCGCTCAGAAATCTCCGAAAGCGACACCAGCTCATCCGCCCCGGCATTGGCCAGATCGGTCAGCGCGATCATCGCATAGCGGCCTTTTGTGCTGAGTTTCATGCGCTTCACTCCATGTGGCTGTTGACGCAAGCCAAGCTAAACCCTAATTACGGCTAGTGGATGGGGAATTTCCTACCCGTTCAATGCCCTTTTAAAAAACCCGAGTGAAAAGGTCAACCTTTCATGTCGGGCTGAAAACACGCGGAGTGACGCACCATGCCTGAGGTTATATTTCCCGGCCCTGAAGGACGGCTCGAAGGCCGGTATCATCCGCAAAAGGCCAAGGATGCGCCGATTGCCATCATCCTGCACCCGCACCCGGAAATGGGCGGCACGATGAATAACAAAGTGGTCTATAACCTGCATTACAAATTCTTTGAAATGGGTTTTACCTGCCTGCGCTTCAACTTTCGCGGGGTTGGCCGCTCGCAGGGCGAGTTTGATCAGGGTATCGGCGAGCTTTCCGACGCCGCATCAGCGCTGGATTATTTGCAAGCACTGAACCCGAGTGCGAAATTCTGCTGGGTTGCGGGATTTTCCTTTGGGGCCTGGATCGGCATGCAACTGCTGATGCGCCGCCCTGAAATCACCGGATTTGTCTCGGTCTCCCCGCCGGCCAATATCAATGATTTCACCTTCCTCGCCCCCTGCCCCGCCTCTGGTCTCATCATCAACGGCGCGGCCGACCGGGTGGTGCCGCCCGCCTCTGTGAGCGACCTTTCGGATAAGCTGAAAGAACAAAAGGGCATCACCATCACCCATACCGAGGTCGAGGGTGCAGGGCATTTCTTTGACCCGGGCATGGATGAAATGCTGGGCAATGTGGACGAATACGTACGCCGCCGGATGACGGAAACCAGCCGTTAAAGCGCGTTCATCGCCTGCAACATCAGTTGAAATGAAGCGCCGGGGCTGGCGATCTGGTTGACCGTGCCGGCAAGGTAAATACCCGTTTGCGGCGCATGAAAGATAAACGCTCCGGACAGGCCGGAATGGCCAAGCAGGTCGGGCTGTTTCTTGAAAGGCGAAAAGAACCACGGGGTGGCAAACCGCATCACCCCGCTGCCATATTGCAGCGGAAACATCACCTTGCGCCAATCATAAAGCCCGGGCAGCACGGCTGTATCAAACAGCCTCCCCTCAAAAAAGCCGCGCAAAAAAGCCATCATTTCCGGCGCGGTGGAGACAATGCCGCCATCCGGGCCAAAGCTGGTCATCGCCCGGCGGATCTCCAGCGGGGCGGTTTTGTAGTTGAGAATGCGCGGGGTGAGATCGGCGGCATCTTTATAGAGATAGGTTCGGGCAAGGCCAAGCGGCGCGAAAATCCGCGCTTGCAGCACGTCTGCCATATCACCTTCTTCGGCCAGTTCGATGATCCGGCCCAGAAGCTGGTAATTGCTGTCGGAATAATAAGCCTTGCGCCCGGTGCCGGGGGGGAAGCTGGCTTGCATCTGCCTGGTCCAGCGCAGGGTGTCTTCATAGCGCCAGCTTTGGTCCTCCCCCGCCTGTAGCCGCCCGAGCAGGCTTTTGCCCATCCGCTTTTGCTGAAAATAATCCGGCAAACCACTGGTATGGGCCATCAGGTGGCGGAGGGTCAGGCGGGCGCTATAATCCTTGCCTTTGAAATTGTGCAGCTGCGCCAGTTCTGCCGCTGGCAGGTGGCTGGAGAGCGGGTCATCAAGGGTAAGCCGCCCGGCCTCGGCCAGTTGCAACAGGATGGCGGTGATATAAAGCTTTGTAGCCGAGGCGATGAAAAACGGATGATCCCCGGCCAGATTGCCCGCACTGATATCAAGCGCCATCTGGTCAGAGCGGCGATAGAGTGATAGGGCCAGCCCCGGAAAGGCCGGTTTGCGCAGCTGCTTTTCCACTAGCCGGTTGATTTTATCTTCCATGTTCAGCCCCAATGTTAGCCCGCCTAACATAACGACGGCAGCGGCATGTTCAATCAAAATCCACGCGGGGCCTTTAATTTGGTGGCGGTTCTGCTATTCAGCAGGCAGCGGATAGTAAAATGGATGAAAACCGATGACCTACAAACCCAAATCCGAGTTTTTGCATGTGATGCAGAGCCGCGGGTTCCTGGCCGATTGCACCGATATGGAGGGGCTTGACGATGCGCTGCTCAAAGGAGTTGTGCCGGGGTATATCGGCTTTGACGCCACGGCGGACAGCCTGCATGTCGGCTCGCTGATTCCGATCATGATGCTGCGCTGGTTGCAAAATACCGGCCACAAGCCGATTACCCTGATGGGTGGCGGCACCACCAAAATCGGTGACCCTTCCGGCAAGGACGAATCCCGCCCGCAGCTGACCACCGAAAAGATAAACGACAACATCGCGGGAATTCGCAAGGTTTTTGATAAATACCTGCGTTTCGGCACGGGCGAGACCGATGCGATCCAGCCCAATAATGCCGAATGGCTGGAGCAGTTGAACTACATTGATTTTCTGCG
>WFQA01000138.1 GCA_015487255.1 Paracoccaceae bacterium
GCATCGAATGCATATCATAAAGCGCCTCCTCGGCCCCGGGGTCTGAGAGATCGTACCACTGTTGCAGAAAATATATCCGCAGCATCACCCCAAGCCGCATCTGTGGCCGGCCCCTGCGCGGCCGCGTGTAATGCGGCGAAATCAACCCCTCCAGCCGCGCCCAGGGCACCACAGCATCCATCTCTCCCAGAAAAACCTCACGCTTTGTGCGCTTCTTCTTCTGTGATTGCTCAAACGACGAAAAACTCAACTGCTTCGTAGCCGGCCCTCTGATTTGCCTATCAAAAGTATATCACAAAATGCGGGAGTTGTTCAGAGGTTCCTTAGGCTCTTACGTAACAGATAATGTGGATGCCAAGGGGCGGCTTGGCTATAGTTTCGGCTCTGCGCTTGTGTATGGCGTTGTCGGGTATTCATGGGCGACCACGAGTGATGCAGGCACCCTCTATCCGGCTTCGGGGCTTAACTATGGTGTGGGCCTAGATTATATGGTCAATGATCATATTTTCGTCGGCGCTGAATACCTGATGCGCAATTTGACCGGTTTCGATATCGGGGTTAACCGGATTGACGCCACCATTAACAGCGCAACCATTCGCGCCGGTTACAAGTTTTAAAGCGAGGCTCCGGTATCGCCGAGCCGTAGGGTGCGTGGTTTTCCACGCACCTTTTTTGTGCTTTTGGTGGGGTAGAACCCCACCCTGCAAGTTACTGAACTCTTGTTCATTTCCATTTGCCTCCGCGACGCTGGCGTATTATCAAGAGGAAAAGGCGCGGGTAGACGCTTTATATTTTCCGTGGGGTGCTTTGTTCACCACAGGCCTTTGGGCCACCTATTCGGGAGTCATATCATGGGATATCGGGAAACGTATAAAAGCTGGCAGGATGATCAGGAAGCGTTCTGGATGAAAGTTGCCGAGGCAATTGACTGGATTGAAAAGCCGAGCCGTGCGCTGGATGACAGCAATGCCCCGATCTATCGCTGGTATGGTGACGGGGTGATGAACACCTGTTATAACGCGCTGGACCGCCATGTGGAGGCCGGGCGCGGCGATCAGCCCGCAGTGATTTATGACAGCCCGATCACCGGGGCCAAGGCGACCATTTCCTATGCCGAAATGACCAACCGCGTGGCCGTGCTCGCCGGGGCCTTGGCCGGCAAAGGTGTCGGCAAGGGTGACCGGGTGCTGATCTATATGCCGATGGTGCCCGAGGCATTGATGGCCATGCTGGCCTGCGCGCGGCTTGGGGCGGTGCACTCGGTGGTGTTTGGCGGGTTTGCTGCCAATGAACTGGCGGTGCGGATTGATGACGCCACCCCAAAAGCGGTGATCGCGGCGAGTTGCGGTATCGAGCCGGGGCGGGTGGTGGCCTATAAGCCGCTGCTGGATGAAGCCTTGGCCATTGCCACCCACAAGCCCGATTTCAGCGTGGTCCTGCAACGGGCACAGCTTGCGGCAGAGCTGGGCGAAAATGACCACGCGTGGGGGGATTTCATAAAAAATGCCGCGCCCGCCCCCTGCACCCCGGTTGGCGGGGCGGACCCGCTTTATATCCTTTATACCTCGGGCACCACCGGCCAGCCCAAGGGGGTGGTGCGCGATAATGGCGGCCATGCGGTGGCGCTGCACTGGACAATGAAAAATATCTATAATGTCGAGCCGGGGCAGGTTTTTTGGGCGGCTTCCGATGTGGGCTGGGTGGTGGGGCATTCCTATATCTGCTACGGGCCGCTGCTGGCCGGGGTCACGGCGGTGCTGTTTGAGGGCAAACCGGTGGGCACGCCGGATGCGGGCACTTTCTGGCGGGTGATCGAGGAGCACAAGGTGGTGTCGATGTTCACCGCCCCCACTGCCTTTCGCGCCATCAAGCGCGAGGACCCGTCTGGTGAACTGGTCAAACAATATGATCTGAGCAGCCTGAAAGTGCTTTATCTGGCCGGAGAGCGGGCCGATAGCGATACGATTCTCTGGGCAGAAGCGCAGCTCAAGGTACCGGTCATTGACCATTGGTGGCAGACCGAGCTTGGCTACCCGGCGGTGGCCATCCCGATGGGGCTGGAGCAAATGCCGGTCAGGCTCGGCGCTGCCGGGGTGGCGCTGCCGGGGTTTGATTTGCGGGTGCTGGACGAGGCCGGCCAGGAGCTGCCCGCCGATGAGCTTGGGGTGCTGGCGATAAAACTGCCATTGCCGCCGGGCACGCTGGCCGGGCTGTGGCAGGCCGGGGCGCGCTATCGCAGCGCTTACCTTGAACGTTTTCCCGGCTATTACGAAACCGGCGATGCTGGGATGATCGATACGGATGGCTATGTTTATATCATGGCGCGCACCGATGATGTGATCAACGTCGCCGGGCACCGGCTTTCGACCGGCGCGATGGAGGAGGTGCTCTCCTCTCACCCTGATGTGGCGGAATGCGCGGTGATCGGGGTGAAAGACGCGCTCAAGGGGCAGTTGCCGATGGGTTTTTTATGCCTCAATGCCGGGGCGGGGCGCGAGGCTGGCGATGTAGTGGAGGAATGCATCAAACTGGTGCGGCAAAAGATCGGGCCGGTGGCGGCTTTTAAGCTGGCCTGCGTGGTTGAGCGCCTGCCAAAAACCCGCTCGGGCAAGGTGCTGCGCGGCACCATGGCCAAAATCGCTGACGGTTTGGCATGGAAAATGCCCGCAACAATCGATGACCCGGTAATACTGGACGAAATCACCCAGGCGTTGTGCGAAATGGGCTTTGCCAGGCGATAAATAGCAAAATGAAAGTCTTGGCTATAAGCACGACCCTACAAGAGGTGCTGTAAATAAACATAATGTTTACAATGAGTTAACGGATTATAAACCTTTCCATATATAAGTTTATCAAAGATAAATTGCAAAAGGCTAAGCGGGGCTACTCGATTTGCAAAAAGCAAAAGCATATTTTGTCATTGGTGCAAATTGCAACAATATCATGGCAATTCGTGGGAAAATAAGCGGTTTTGGATTTGCATCAACATTGGCACAAGGATCGAGGGACCGTGAAAGGAACACGTAAATGACCCGTAAAGTTAAACTCATGGCACTGGTTGCCGCCGCCGTGGCGGCGCTGGCATATCTGTATGTGGGCACGGATTTGTTCAACAATAAAGATGTGCCGGTTGCCGCGCCGCCGGAGGATGCAGCGGCGGGTTCGGCCATGCCCGAAACCCCC
>WFQA01000139.1 GCA_015487255.1 Paracoccaceae bacterium
GCTGCCTATGGCCATACTTACGGCACGATCTATATCGTGATCGGGGCCGAGGCCGGGGCGCTGATCGCCTTTACCCTGGCGCGGGTATTGGGGCGGCAGGCAATATTGAAATGGTTTGGGCCAAAAGCTGATATGGGCCTGCTTGGCTCGCAAAATGCCCTGACCTTTACCGTGCTGGCCACGCGTTTGATGCCGTTTGTCTCCTTTGACCTGGTCTCTTATGCCGCCGGGCTGAGCGCGCTGCATTTCTGGCGGTTTGCCCTTGCCACCCTGGCCGGAATCATTCCGGCCAGCCTGCTATTGGCGCATTTTGGCGGCGAGGTGGCCAGCGGCGATTTTGGTGTGGCAACATGGGTTGTGCTCGGTTTCGGGCTGATCACCGGCGCGCCGCTGATTTTCGCGGCATTTTACCGGCCCGGTAAGAAACCGGCCAAAAAAGGCAAGCCCGATCACTAGAGCCATGGCCGACAGGCACCCCTCATTGCTTTGCTGTATCGCATGCACGCATGCCGTGCGACACGGCGTTTATTTCACGCCAATCCATTCAAACTTAAAACAAAATTAACGAACGCTGCCGTATTGTTGACATAATTCTGGTGTCTGTAACCGTTGTTTTACGAGTGCAGCCAGTTTTTGAAACTTTTTAGTTTAGAATAGCGCACTATGGAATCAATACCCCAAATTGGCGAGTCATCCCGGGCCAGCATTGAACATTTGCGCGGATTGCTGCGCACAGCGCAACTGCCCGACAGCCCGGACGTGGAGGCTTTTTTCGAAAAAGCTTTGGCGCATTTACGCGCCGGGCATGTGTGCATTTCGGTTGTCGGGCAGGTCAAGGCGGGAAAAAGTTCGCTGATCAATGTGCTTGCGGGCATGCCGGGCTTGTTGCCAACCGAGGTGAACCCCTGGACGGCGGTTATCACCAACCTGCATTTTGGCCACCCCGACAAGCCCCGCAGTGGTGGCGAGTTTCAGCTTTTCAGCGAGGATGAATGGCAGGAAATGCTGGAAGGCAATAAAGAAACCCGCGCCCTTGCCGAAGATTTGCTGCCGGGGTTTGACAGCAATATCCTCAAGCAACAAGTGGCCGAGATGCAGGCAAGCGCCAAGCACCGGCTGGGGGAGCTTTACCGGCATCTGCTTGGCAAAACCCATAAGTTCAGCGCCATTACGCCGGAAATACTGGAGCGCTATGTAAGTGCGGGGCATCACGCGCGGCGCAAAGGTGACAAAGTAGAAAATGCCGGGCGGTTTTCGGGGATCACCAAATCGGCCGATGTGTTTTTGCCCGCCGGCCCGTTTGCGATACCTGTCACCCTGTCAGATACCCCCGGGATCAATGATCCGTTTTTGGTGCGTGACGAAATCACCACCGGCAGCTTTCGGGATGCCGATATTTTCGTTGTGGCGATTTCGGTGCATCAGGCGCTGGGCGCGGCTGATATGGCTTTGCTCAAAATGCTCTCGCGCCACAAGGGCAAGGGGCTGGTGATATTCGTAAACCGCATCGACGAGATGGAGGAGCTGGCCACCGGGGTGCCCGCAATATTGCGCGCGCTGGAAGAGCGGCTTTCCAATGAGCTGCAAGGGGTGGATTATACGCTGGTTGCCGGTAGTGCCCATTGGGGCGATCTGGCGCAAAACGGCAGTGATCTGGCGGTGCAGGCGGTGGTGGAGGCGGCAAAATTCAAGGATTATTGCAAAGGTCTTGGTATTCGGGGCAATACCGCCGCGCGCAAAAAACTGGCCACCGCTTCGGGATGTGTGCCGCTAGGGCAGGTGTTGTCGGAACTGATGGAAAACGGGCCGGTGCGGGCGAAGCTGGCAAAAGTGGCCGGAGAGGCCGCCGTGGCAATGAACCTGCAAAAAAGCATCCTGCAGGAGCGGATGCACGATGACGGGGTCACCTTGCTTGATGTGGGTAATGTGCCGGCGATTCTGGATTTGGAAACATCCCGCCTTGAGCATCGGATCAACGCTTTGGTGGCGCTGCTGGAGGAGCTGGATGATGCCGAGAGCGATATTCGCACCCGGCTGCTGCAAAACGGCGATGTGGTTTCGCGCTCGATCACCAACACGCTGGAGGCCAGCCTCGATCGCTTTGCCAATGCCGAAGCAATGCGGCTGCAATTTGATTACGCGGCGGGCGGGCTGGAAAAATGGTCGCTGGATACGGCCGAGCTGAGCGAGCGGATAGAGGCGCAAACCGTGCAGAGCTATCAAAACGGGCGGATGGAAACCGATGCGCTCATTGCCCGGTTCGCCAGCGGGGTCGGTGAAAAGCTCGCGCGTGTATTCCCTGAATTTACGGTTGGGCAGTTGCTTGAAAACCTCCCCCATGACGAGATTCTTCCCGGTTACAAACCGAAAACAACGCTGATTGACATCAAGCTGGTCAATGATCGGGGCTGGCGGTTCTGGAAGCGGGCCGAAATGGATGAAGCGCAGGCGGTTGATGCGGTGATGCGGGTGATCCGGAGCGAGATGCTGCCGGGGGTGGATACCTGCTGTGAGGTGGCCAGCCTTGCCATTGCCGAGCGCACCGGCGAGGCGCTGGCCCGGATATCCCAAACCAAAACCGCCGCGCGCGGCATGATCAGCACGGCAATCACCGGCCTGAAAGCAGAGCTGGAAACCCTTAATGAAGGGGTGAGCGAGGTCGCCATTGCCCGGATCAACAGCCAAAGGCAGGCCCGGCTTTCCAGTAGTGGTGCCGCGCTGGCCAGGCTCGAAGAAAGCCTGCAAATCCTCTCCGAGCTATATTTGAAACACCGGCCAATCCCTGATGACGAGTTGGGCCATGCCGGGCAAGGCACGGGTGGCAAGTGATGAATGCCCGCGCCGAACTGACCCCGCCCGAGCCTGCCGCGCAGGCGCAAAACCGCTACCATATCGTTGTGGCGGGGGAGTTCAACGCCGGCAAGTCTTCGCTGATCAACCTGCTGCTGCGCCAGCGCCTGTTGCCGGTTGCGGTCGGGCCTTCCCACTTGCCCCCGGCGTGTATTGTGCCTGCACCGCA
>WFQA01000140.1 GCA_015487255.1 Paracoccaceae bacterium
CGCTCCAGCTCGTCGCATTTGTTGAGGAAGGTCAGGCGGAAGGCAAAGCCGATATCGCCGAAAATCTTGGCGTTTTGCGCCCAGGTGATCACCGTGCGTGGTGACATCACGGTGGAAATCTCGCCATTCATAAAAGCAGTGCGGGTCAGGTCGGCAATGGTGACCATGTGGCTGATGGTCTTGCGGCCCGCTTCGGTGTTGTAATGCGGGGCCTTGCCCAGCACGATGGCGGCTTCGGCGTCATGGCTCAGGTAATTGAGCGTGGCGACGATTGACCAGCGGTCCATCTGCGCCTGATTGATCTGCTGCACCCCGTGGTAAAGCCCGGTGGTATCGCCAAGGCCAACGGTATTGGCGGTGGCAAACAGGCGGAAAGACGGGTGCGGGGTGATGATTTCGTTTTGGTCGAGCAGTGTGAGCTTGCCGTCGGTTTCCAGTATGCGCTGGATGACAAACATCACATCGGGGCGGCCGGCATCGTATTCGTCAAACACGATCGCGGCGGGGTTGCGCAGCGCCCATGGCAGGATGCCTTCTTGAAATTCGGTCACCTGCACGCCGTCGCGCAGTTTTATGGCGTCTTTGCCGATCAGGTCGATGCGGCTGATATGGCTATCGAGGTTGACCCGCACGGTGGGCCAGTTGATGCGCGCTGCCACCTGCTCGATATGGGTGGATTTGCCGGTGCCGTGATAGCCCTGAATGATCACCCGGCGGTTATGTTTGAAGCCGGCGAGAATGGCGAGGGTGGTGTCGGGGTCGAACTTGTAGGTTGGATCGACCTCCGGCACGCGCTCGGTGGGTTCTTCAAAACCGTTGATCGTCATCTCGGTTTCAAAGCCGAACAGATCTTGTACGGAGAGGGTTTCGGTGGGTTTTTCAGAGGCTGTCATGGTGTATTCCGCTAATTTTAAGCTGCGTGCCATTGGCTGTGCCTTGCTTTTATAGCATCGGTGCGCGGGTGCAAGGGGGGGTGGCTATTTGCTGCGGTCATAGGCTTGGCGGGCCTTGAGGATGGCGGGGCGGTTTTCTGCCGCCCAGGCCGAGAGGCTATCAAGCGGGGTGAGCAGCGAAAGGCCCAAAGCGGTGAGCTTGTAATCCACCCGTGGCGGGATGCTGGGGGTGACATGGCGGCTGATAAAACCGTCGCGCTCCAGCTTGCGCAGGGTGGCGGTGAGCATGCGTTGGGAGATATCGGGCAAGGCGCGGGCCAGCTCGGAAAAGCGCTTTTGGCCAGGCTTTAGCGCGTGCAGCAGCAATATCGACCATTTATCGCCGATTTTGGCGAGCACGGTGCGCACGGGGCAAAGCTCCGGGTCAAAGTCAGTATTGTGTTTCATCGGTTTTTTCAGAGTTACCTTTTAGTGCCTACTTCCCAAATGAGAGTAACGCTTTATTTGTAACTTATGGCGGGGCAAAACGCAACCTGCCGCAATTTGAAAAAGGAAAAGACAATGAAGAAAATGATGATGGTGGCCGCGCTTGGCCTTGCCAGCCCGGCTTTGGCGCAGGTTGATAATAAAGCATTGGTGTTGGGCCTGCTGCAACAAGGGCTGGTGCAGGGGGATAAGGATTATATCAACACCTATGTGGCGCAGGATTATATCCAGCATAACCCAACCGCGATGGACGGGCGGGCCGGGCTGCTGGGCTTTGTGGATTTTATCGCCTCGCAGCCTGAGGCTGTTTCGATCGAGCCGGTGCGGGTACTGAGTGAGGGCAACCTCGTGATGGTGCAAAGCGCAGTAGAATTTAATGGCCCGCTGGTGATCTTTGATCTGTTTCGGGTTGAGGACGGGATGATTGTTGAGCACTGGGACGGAATTCAGCCTGTACCGGAAAGCACGCTAAGCGGGCGCGGCATGCTTGATGGGCCGGTGGAGATTGTTGACCTCGATAAAACCGCCGAGAATAAAGCGCTGGTGCTGGGGTTTGTGGATGATGTGCTGGTGAATGGGCGGGCGGAAAAGCTGGCGATGTATATTGGTGAAAGCTACGCCCAGCATAACCCGCAGATCGCTGACGGCATTGAGGGGCTGAGTGCCTTCATGGGGTATCTGGCAGAAAATGACATCAGCTTTGGCTACACCAGGGTGCATAATGTGGTGGCCGAGGGGAACTTCGTTTTTGTGCAGTCAGAAGGGCAGATCGCCGGCAAGGTGAATGCGTTTTATGACCTGTTTCGGGTTGAGGATGGCCGGATTGTTGAGCACTGGGATGTGGTGCAGGAGGTGCCCGATGAGATGCCTCATGACAATGGGATGTTTTAAGAAATAGGGAAGCTAACCGAGCACCATCCCTGTGAGATATGATGACTATTAACCTAGGTTAGTAGTCATCATGCTGGTAAGAATTGCTGATAGAATACAAGTCACTAAGAGAATATTGTTGGCACCCGGCAGATTGAATCTATCAGATGGCAGTCTTTTCAATTTTGGGTTTTTATGCTAAAAAATCCGGCTCAGGGTTTGAATAACCGTGAGATCTTGATCTGCTCCCAGGCCCAGACAACCTCGGTCAGGCGGTCCTCGTCATCACGCCGCCCGCCGTTCAGATCCGGGTGCAGGTCTTTGACCAGCGCTTTATAAACCTTGCGGATCTCAGTTTTGGTCATGCTGTCGCCGGCATCCAGAATGGCCAGGGCCTTGGTCTCGGTCGGAGGGAGGCGGCGGGTGGTTTTGCCGGTGCCGGTGGCCGGATTTTTGGTGGCGTTCTCGCCCAGCACTTCGGTGGGATCATCAAAGCCAAAACGCTGCCAGGCGGCGGCTTCCGGGTCATTCACCGCTTTGCCAAAGGGCTTGGTCGGGCGCTCCCATGTGTTGGCTTCCGCTGCGGCCTGCTCCGGAGTGATGGTGGCGCGGCCCTCGAAAAAATTCCATTCTTTGTTATGGGCGCGGATGTGCTCAAGGCAAAACCAGATGAATTCTTCCAGATTATCCGCCGATTTTGGCGCGCGGTATTTGCCGGGCTGCTCGCAGCCGTCTTTCTGGCACAGCCGGGATGATGTCTCCACCGCGCCTGACATGCCGCGCCTTTTGGAACGGCGCTTTTTATCCGATGCTGCCGAGATATCAAAATCAAAAGACAGGGGTTTGCGCGCCATGAAAATTCCTTTTTGCCCATTTTGCATTTGCGGACCACAGCATAGACAAGTTAGACAAAAACCCAAGCCCTAAATTGGAGATGATGATGACATATGCCAAACGGATGGAAGCGAAACTCACCAAAGCCTTTGCCCCGGTGGAGCTTGAGATCATCGACGAGAGCGAAGCCCATCGCGGCCATGGCGGTTATCGCGATGGCGGCGAGACCCATTTCAAGGTGATTATCAGGGCTGAGGCTTTTAACGGCATGGGCCGGGTGGCGCAGCAGCGCGCGGTGATGGCCACCCTGAAGCAAGAGCTGGATGAGCGGGTGCACGCGCTGGCGCTGGTGGTTTCTGGCGTTTAGGGTTTTTCGGCCGGGCCGAGGGCGGGGGCGTCCGGTGTTTCGGTCTCGGTGCTGATTGGCGAGAAAATGCGGGTTGGCTCCTCGCCATTGGCGGTTATGGTTTCGTTAAGCGGTGGCGGGCTGGGAATCGGCTCTGGCAGCGGCTCTGGCGAGGGCTGTGCCATGGTTGCCGATCTTTCTTGCCACAGTTTGTCGAGCTTTTCATCCAGTGACATCTCTTTCCCACCCAGATCACGGCGAAAAATCAGCCGGCGCAGCTCGATCGGTTTTTCCTTGCCCATCATGCCGGTTTTCTCGATCAGCGGGAATGTCTCCTGCCCGGCATATTCCCAACCATCCCTGGCTTGTTCATTAAGCACCTCGCCCAGGGCGTGGGTGAAGCGGTCCGGGATGGTTTTACGGCCCTTGGCTTTTTTGGACGGGGCGGGCAGGGGCAGCAGCTTATATTCAAACATCAAATGGCCTTTGGGTGAAATGTGATTCTGCGCAGCATACGATAAAGGCAGGGGCGGGTTCAATTGCTAAGGAATGTCCGGTAATTCTTTCCTTCCGGCAAACTGTTGGCCAAGCACATGATTATATAAAAACCATTCGCGCGCTTTTATATGGGCGCGCAGATCGGGGCTTATCTTTTTCCAATCCATATGCGCGCCAGCCTTGCTCACATTTTTCTTGCCCGAGTTTTGGAGAAACCGCCTTATGCGGGCGGGGGGTTTGAAATATTCACCAAGTATCGAAACCGCCAAATGCTCCAGGTCAGCATTCATGTGCTCGGTGCGAACAAGCCAGGAATGCACCTTCTCAGCCTGATAAGCCGCATATAATGAGCGCTTGTCATGGCTCTGCCTCAAGGCCCTGCCCGGGTGCTGAAAAGACAGGTTCAGGAAACGGAAAGTTTGAAAACCATAAAGCCCGGGCTGGGCCTTTTGGTATTTGTCAGAGAGCAGGTGGGCGGTTTTCGGGTCCAGCATCCAGGCCAGCCATTTTTCAAAGGCATGGATGGAATCCGGCTGATATAACTCACCATGGCCGCTTTGCAAAAGCTGGTGGAAAAGCCCGCCGCGCCCATCCAGCCCGTAGCGATAGAGCGAGATATATTGCGCCAGCGGGTCGCGGGCGGAAATGAAGTAGAAGGTGTCGGGGTTATAAGCATTGCCAACGGGCGCATGTTTGGCAAAGCTAACCTCCTGCAACAGCAGGTTGCGCCGCAAAAATCTGGTGATAAAACTGGAGCCGGTTTTATGAACACCAAGATAGGCGACTTTCCCAAAATCATGCATGGTCTATCCCTGCTCTGCCTTTTTCTCTTTAAATATAACCCGCCTTGTTACTGCAATTTTTCCCGCACCATTTCATTGACCACTTTCGGGTTGGCCTTGCCGCCAGTTGCTTTCATCACCTGGCCCACAAACCACCCCGCCATGCCGGGCTTTTCCTTCGCCGCGGCCACCTTGTCGGGGTTGGCGGCCATCACCTCGTCCACTGCTGCTGCAATCGCGCCTGTATCCGTTACCTGCTTCATGCCGCGTGCGGTAACGATCTCTGCGGGGTCGCCACCTTCGTTCCAGACGATCTCGAACAACTCCTTGCCGATCTTGCCGGAAATATCCCCCTTGGCGATCAGGTCAATGATCCCTCCAAGCTGTGCAGCGGAAACCGGTGAGGTTTCAACGCTGTGGCCTTCTTTATTGAGGCGGCCAAACAGCTCGTTGATCACCCAGTTCGCCGCCTGTTTGCCATCGCGCCCCTTGGCAACCGCCTCGAAATAAGCGGCATTGGCCACATCCGCCGTCAGCACGCCGGCGTCATATTCGGTCATGCCGAAATCATTGACAAAACGGGCCTTTTTGGCGTCGGGCAGCTCGGGCAGGGTGGCTTTTATTTCATCCACCCAGGCCTGCTCGATCTCCAGCGGCAAAAGGTCGGGGCAGGGGAAATAGCGGTAATCATGCGCCTCTTCCTTGGAGCGCATCGAGCGGGTCTCGCCCTTTACCGGGTCATAAAGCCGGGTCTCCTGATCGATGCTGCCACCATCTTCCAGAATGGCGATCTGGCGCCTGGCCTCAAAATCAATCGCCTGCTGGATAAAACGCATCGAGTTCATGTTCTTGATCTCGCAGCGGGTGCCGAGATGCTTGAAATCACCGCTCTCGCGGTAGCGCTCGTAAGCGCCGGGCTGGCAGACGGAAACATTGACATCCGCCCGCATACTGCCCTCCTGCATATTGCCGTCACAAGTGCCAAGATAGCGCAATATTTGCCGCAGCTTGCGCACATATTCCGCCGCTTCCCCTGGGCCGCGGATATCGGGGCGGCTGACGATCTCCATCAGGGCCACCCCGGTGCGGTTGAGGTCAACAAAGCTCATCTCCGGGTCCATGTCATGCACGGATTTTCCGGCATCCTGCTCCATATGAATCCGCTCGACCCGCACCTTGCGCGCCACGCCGGGCGCCATATCGACCAGTATCTCGCCCTCGCCAACAATCGGGTGGTAAAGCTGGGATATCTGGTAGCCCTGCGGCAGGTCGGGGTAGAAATAATTCTTGCGGTCAAAGCGCGAAAAAAGATTGATCTCGGCCTTCAGGCCAAGGCCGGTGCGCACTGCCTGCTCGACGCAAAATTCGTTGATCACCGGCAGCATGCCGGGCATGGCGGCATCAACAAAGGCAACATTGGTATTGGGCGCATTGCCAAACCTGGTGCTCGCCCCGGAAAAAAGCTTGGCATTGGAGGCGATCTGGGCATGCACTTCCAGCCCGATCACCAGCTCCCAGTCGGCTTTTGCCCCGGCAATCACTTTGGCTTTTGGTTCGGTATAGGCGAGTTCGCTCATGGTCAATTTTCCGCTGTTTTGGCTCATGCCCTTCTAAGCAAAGCGCGCGCAGGGGGCAAGGGCTGTGGGAAACGGTTTTTTCATATTTGCCGGTTAAGCAGGGGGCGGGAAGTTTTATAGCGAGTGGGGAAGGGATATGAAAATGTTGACACGTTTGACCAAGGCGGTGGTGATCTGCACGCCATGTGCCGGGCTGGCGGTGCTGCTGGCCTATGGCATCAGCTATATTCTGGGCGCGCCGATTACCGGGGCCGGGCTGATCAGCAGCGCTTTGGTGCCGATCGTCATCGGCATGCCGGTGATCTTTTTTATCGAGGGGCAGGCGATCAAGCTGAAAAAGGCGGTGATAACGCTGGACCTGATGCGCGAGGAGGCCGAGGAGCGTGCCAAGCGGGATTCGATGACCGGGCTATATAACCACCAGCATTTCATGGAGCAAATCCACCAAAACGGGCGGCGGGATGATGGCTCGCTGATTATTCTGGATATCGACCATTTCAAGCATATCAACGATAGCTACGGCCACCAGCGCGGTGATGAGGCGCTGATCCATGTGGTCAAGGCCGTGCGCAAGGCAGTGCGCGCAGGTGATGTGGTTGGCCGCATCGGCGGTGAGGAATTTGCGGTATTCTTGCTGGATGCCAGCAAGGAAGAGGCCAAAAAGGTGGCCTCGCGCATCCGAAAAACAGTGGAGAAAATTGAGTTCATCCCCGAAGATGGGGTAAAAGCGCCATTGACCGTCAGTGTGGGCGTGGCGATGAAAGACGAGGTGGATAACGTGGTTGGCGCGATGAAGCTGGCGGATATGCGCATGTACAAAGCCAAGGAAACTGGCCGCAACCGCGTGGTGGATAGCGGCCATGAAGCCGAAGTGGTGGATATGCTCAAAGGCGCGTAGGGTGCGTGGTCTTCACGCACCGCTCATCTTTCACCCCAAAATCCGCCCGGCGATTTCGCGGGTGTTTTTGGAAAGCGTCTCCACGGCCAACAGGCGCTCAAGTGCGGCCCGCATTCTGGCTTGCCGGGCATCATCAAATAGCCGCCAGCTTGCAAAAGCCGTGGTCATGCGGGCAGTGATTTGCGGGTTGATCGGGTCGAGCTTTATCAGCCAATCTGCCACCAGTTCATAGCCGCCCCCGCTTGGGTCATGAAACCCCGCGATATTGCCCATGGCGAAACCGCCGATCAGGGCGCGGAAGCGGTTGGGGTTTTTCCAGTTGAAATCCGGGTGTTTGCTCAGCGCGCGCACCACCTCCACCGCGCGTTCTGGCGGGGTGTGGCTGGCCTGCACGCCAAACCATTTGTTGAGCACCAGCGGTTCGTGCTTCCATTGCTGATAAAAGCCTTGCAGGGCGGCTTCAGCCTTGCCTTTGGCGATCAGCAACCCAAGGGCGGGCAACCTTTCACTCATGTTATCGGCGCTGTCAAACTGCGCTTGAGCGCTGCCGGCACCTTCCTCAAGCGCGGTGAGCAGCCCCAGCGCCCGGTTGCGCAGGCTGCGCTTGCCAGCGGCCCCGGCATCGGGGGAATAGGGGCCGGGGGTGGCCATTTCAGTGTAAAGCGCGGGTAGCTCCGCCTGCATCTTTTGCGCCATGGCAAGGTTGAGCACCTTGCGGGCGTGAAAGATATTCTCCGGGTCCGGGGTGCCGCCATCGGCGCTGATCTTGCGGGCAACCTCGCTCTCGCCCGGCAGGGCGAGCGCCATGGCGCGAAAGGCCGGGGAGAGGCTGGAATCCTGTGCGGTTTTGGCCATGGCAGCCAAAAACCCATTCTCGACATGGGCCGGTTCCGGCGGCAGGTCACACAGGATATCCAGCGCGTATTCATGCCCGGCCTGCCAGCGGTTGAACGGGTCGGTATCATGGGCCAGCAGATAGGCGAGCAGGCTGTTATCGCGCTTTTGCTCCAGCACCACCGGGGCGGAAAACCCGCGCAGGACCGAGGCAATGGGCGGCATGTGCAGCCCGCTAAACTCAAAGCTCTGCTCGGCTCTGGTCAGCTCCAGCATGCGGGTCGGCGCGGCCTCGGTGCCATCAGGGTAAAGCAGGCCCACGGCCACCGGAATATGGCGCGGGGCTTTTTCCTCCTCACCGGGGGTTGGAGGGGTGCTCTGGCGCAGGGTCAGGGTGAAGGTGCCATCCATGAAATCGTCCGAAACGGTGATGCGCGGCGTGCCTGCCGAGGTATACCACAGCTTGAACTGGCCCAGATCACGCCCGGTTGTGTCTTCAAAAACCTTGAGCCAGTCTTCAATCGTTGCGGCCTGCCCGTCATGGCGCTGAAAATAAAGATCAAGCGCCTTGCGGTAAGCCTGCGCCCCGACCAGACGGTGCAGCATGCCCACCACCTCGGCCCCTTTTTCATAAACCGTGGCGGTGTAGAAATTGTTGATCTCGACATAATGATCCGGCCTTGGCGGGTGGGCCAGCGGCCCGGCATCCTCGGCAAATTGATGGGCGCGCAGGGTGGTCACATCCTCAATCCGCTTCACCGCCGGATCACGCATATCGCTGGTGAATTGCTGGTCGCGATAAACCGTCAGCCCCTCTTTCAGGCATAGCTGGAACCAGTCGCGGCAGGTGATGCGGTTGCCGGTCCAGTTATGAAAATACTCATGCGCGATCACTGCCTCGATACGCTCATAATTGAGGTCGGTGGCGGTTTCGGGCGAGGCCAGCACCAGGGAAGAGTTGAAAATATTCAGCCCCTTGTTCTCCATCGCCCCCATGTTGAAATCATTCACCGCAACGATGTTGAACAGGTCAAGATCATATTCGCGCCCATAATGCGCCTCGTCCCATTTCATGCTTCGCTTCAGGCTGTCCATCGCATAGGCGCATTTGCCTTCGTCGCCCGCCCGCACCCAGATATTAAGCGCCACCGCGCGGCCCGACATGGTGGTGAAGCGATCACTATGCGCCACCAGATCACCCGCCACCAGCGCAAACAGATAGCTTGGTTTTGGCCAGGGGTCATGCCACTCGACCCAGCCCTCACCCCGCGCCACCTCGTTGCCATTGCTGAGCCGCACCGGCGCGTCACTATGGATGCGCACCGAAAAAGTGCTCATCACATCGGGGCGGTCAAGATAATAGGTGATGCGGCGAAAACCCTCGGCCTCGCATTGGGTGCAATACATGCCGTTGGACATGTAAAGCCCGTCCAGCGAGGTATTGGCCCCGGGGTTGATCTCCACCTCGCATTCCCAGATAAAACCCTCGCCGAGCAGATGCTCGGGCAGATCAACCCCGGTGGCATCGGGGTTGAGCGCCACGTCCTTGCCATTGATCTTGGCCCAGTTCAGGCTCATCTCCGCGCCGTCCAGCCGCAGGGTGCGGGCCTTGGCCAGCGGGTTGGCAGAGAATTCCATTTTGGAGATAACCGTGGTTTTGCGCGGGTGCAAATGGAAGGTCAGTGCCACTTTATCAACCAGATAGCTGGTTGGGGCATAGTCGGAAAGGTGGATGGTTGGGTCGCTCATAAGGTGCTCCGGTTGCTCGCTGGCACTGTAGGGCAGGAATTATCGGCTGAAAAGGGGCGAAAAACCGGTTGAATTTCGTTTTGAAATCCGCAATACGGTAGACAAATGTATACAATGGAGCGCACATGTCTGATTATATTGAAAAAGCCGGTTTAAAAGTTGCTGGCGAGCTGGTTGATTTTATCGAGAGCGAGGCCCTGCCGGGCAGCGGTGTCGAGGCCGGTGCCTTCTGGAGCGGGTTTTCGGCCATGGTGGCTGAGCTTTCACCAAATAATGCCGCGCTGCTGGCGAAGCGGAGTGAGATACAGGCAAAAATTGATGCCTGGCACAAGGCACCAACCGGCGATTATACCGATTTTCTGCGCGAAATCGGCTATTTGCTGCCCACGCCGGCACCATTCAGCATCAAAACCGAAAATACCGACCCGGAGATCGCGGATATCGCCGGGCCACAGCTGGTGGTGCCGATCACCAATGCCCGTTTTGCGCTCAACGCCGCCAATGCCCGCTGGGGCAGCTATTATGATGCGCTTTATGGCAGTGACGCGCTGGGCGACCACCCGAAAAAAGGCCCGTTTGACCCCGCGCGTGGCCAGCGCGTGGTTGCGGCGGCAAAAGAATTTCTTGATCAATCCGTGCCGCTGGCCGGTGGCAAATGGGCTGATGTGACCGGGCTTTCACCACAAGGCGAAATGCTGTTGGTCACAATGGCAGGCGGCGAAACCGGGCTGATGGACCCGGCGCAATATGTCGGCCATATCAGCGGTGCGGCACCGCGCATTATTTTGCGCCGGGGCGGGCTGCATATCCAGATCGTGCAGGATGCAACAGCGCCGGTGGCCGCGCTTGACGGGGCGGGGATTTCGGACATCATCCTTGAATC
>WFQA01000141.1 GCA_015487255.1 Paracoccaceae bacterium
AACAAGTGGTGAAAAGGAAAAGAAGAATGGATTTACGGGACTATTCAAAGCATGAACTTAGAGAATTGGTGGTAGTTTTGCTAAGGATGAAGTTTTTCCCGCCGATGGGGGAGGAGAACTATTCAAAGACTCTAAATAAATTATTGAGCGACATCCATGATTACGCGATAAATGAATTGGAACATTCATCGCAGAAACAGCTGCTACTTGGCCCCTTCAATTCACCTGTAGATGACAATTTTATCCAAATGGTTGTAGACGGGCTGAAAGACCAGTTCCCACAGCATACGGAAACTTCTGATCAGTTACGGGAGATTTTTAGAGACGGAATTTTCCCTCGCACGGTTAGCGAAAATCAATGGGTTATGGTGGAAAAACAAATTGGAGAATTAGCGAAACGCAAGTGACGGTGCGCGGCTGACGAAAACCGAGGGCGCAACAGAAACCTTCTACGCAGGCATGGCGGAAATCCGCAACTTCGGGACGGCGCAGGAAAGCATCATCCTGCAACCCCACCCCGACTTTCGGATTGTCGATGCAGGCGAGGCAAGTGAGTCCGTCAGCTATTTGCACAGAGACCATCTCGCGAGTGTAAGGCTCATCACCAACGCCGCAGGCCAACCCGAGCAAGCCACAACCTACACCCCATTTGGTGACCCCGACACATCCATCCTCGTGGATAACGACACCACCCCCGAAGAACGCAGCTTCATCGGCGAGCGTTTTGACACCAGCACCGGCCTTCTCTACCTAAACGCCCGCTACTATGACCCAGCCCTCGGCCGCTTCATGCAGCCGGATTGGTGGGACCCTCGCAAACGGGGTGTTGGCACCAATCGATATGCATATGCAGGGAACGACCCAATTAACTTTAGCGATCGAAATGGCAATAATTTTGTTAGTGGAGCGATAGCCGCTCTCCGATTATTGCTTGCAGCATCGGCTGGTTACGAGGCGGGCTCACAAGGAGCGGCCATGGTTGCAGGTGACAAAAGTATTGGGGAAGCCGCAGGAGATTTAGTGCTAAATCTAGCATTGGATAGAGCCACTTTGGGGGCAGGTAGAATAATTCGTAAGATTCGTTCTACAAGATATGGTAGTTTAAGTGGCAGGAGAGCCGCAACAGATTCTTTAGATGCGCGCGGAATAATCCGTGAGAATGAAAGTGCTGAGGTCCTTGCTAATAATGGGTTCCGTGTTGTTCAGAGTCCAGATGTGCCAGGAACCAAAAACCCGGATTTTCTTTTGGATGATGTTGTTTATGACAATTACGCGCCCTCGACTTCATCGGGTTTTAGTATCGCTGCTAGAATCAATGAGAAAGTTCTCAGTGGTCAAACGAATAATGTTGTGCTTAACTTAAACGACAGCGGTGTTGATCTAAATGACCTAGTCGATCAGATGCGCATAAACGCGGTTGATGGCGTAGACAACGTTCTGATAATTAGAAATGATGACGTTTTCAAATTATTGTGGAAGGAAGAATAGATGTCATTGAATATTATTATTCATTCTGCTCTCACCGCTGAGGTCACCAACAACGTTTTGGACAGGATTCGAGCCGATAACACCGATTTGTTTGATAGTGCTTTCTTGATCTGTAGGGCCCATAACCCGCTTCCTCAAAAGCAGCGCGTATTGAATGAGCTTGGAATTTATAATTTTAATGTCGAATCAGTTTTTTTAGTGAGTATTAACGAGAAAATGCGAATGTCTGAAGCGCCCAAAGTTGTTGAAATTATTCGAAGTTACTTTGGCACAGATGAATTGATCGTATTATGGGAAAATGAAGAATTGTTTGATAATATGAAATTTTAGCGATTACTGTTAACCCCGCCGGGACTTCGCCAACGGCACCTATGTTGAATACACCTACAACGCCCAGGGTTGGCTGATGTCGGTTGATGTATCCAACCCCAGCGGCAGCCTGTTTAGCGTCCTCTACACCCGCGACGCAGCAGGGCGCATCACCAACGCCGCAGGGCAGGTCGAGCAAGCCACCAGCTACACGCCATATGGCGACCCCGACACATCCATCCTCGTGGATAACGATACCACCCCCGAAGAACGCAGCTTCATCGGGGAACGGTTTGACGCCAGCACGGGGCTGCTGTATTTGAACGCCCGCTACTACGACCCCGCCCTAGGCCGCTTCATGCAGCCGGACTGGTGGGAGGTGAGAATCCCCGGTGTTGGCACAAATCGCTACGCCTACAACTTCAATGATCCGGTGAACTTGAGTGATCCGAATGGGAATCAGGTACAAGCAGCCGCCCCCCTTTGTGGCCCCGCGGCTATCCCTTGCCTTATAGGATTAACAATTTTTACACTGGTAATTATTGATAATGCCGACGTGAAACTCCCAACGTCAACAGGCCATGCACCTGACCCTTTTCAAGCGCCAGTACATACTGGTGGAGACGGTTCCGACAACTTTCAAGCACCGACATCTACCGCAGGACCAATCGAAGGTGATCCAACCGCAGGAATGCAGGAAGGGTTTAGTATTGAGGCTGGGGGGATAAGTATAGTTACCAGCAATGGAATTAGAGAAATTGGAGATTTGGAGGCAATTGATGGTTCTGCACATAATGCGCCAAGGCCGGAATTGGAGGGCTTGTCGAATGAGGAACTTATTGAAGCGATTCGAAATCCCGCCGATGGACAAGGGATAATTGTTAGAGGAAATAACGTCCTAAACGGCAATGGGCGTATCAAGGAAGCCCAGCGACGTGGTTTGACAGGAGTGATTCCGGTTGATATTTTACCAGATGAGGAGCCTATGGCCCCGTGGGAGAACTGAAGTGGACAACAATAAAACTGATTACTATATTGTCTTGCGGGCGTTAACATATTGTCTGATAGATATTCGCGCCACCGACAACATTAGGAAAGCAAATATTCTTGCCGACGTTTTTCATAACATTCCTAACTTATTAGCTAGCGAAAGATCAGAGGTAGAAATAATTTCAGAATTAGTTGAAACCGCGCGAAGGCTCGAATGTGAAAAAACAATAACTGATTACCTAGAGGCTGCCACTAAATATTTAGAGTCTAGGCCCACATAATCCTTCGTTTATTTTGGAGACACCACCTATAACAGCTCGCAACCCGGCCAAAGCTATGACTATAAATACGACTACGCGGCCGTCTGCTTTTTGCCCACACCATGGGCACCACCGACGCCGCCGAGGCCTATACCTACGACGCGGGCGGCAATATGCTGTGAGAAGTGGTTCGGTTTTGCCGAGCCACATCAGAATGACGGCTGCCAGAGAATTTCTCTACTCTAAATATGATGGTAATCTGACGGAAAATTCTACTGTCGAAGGTTGGTCACATGGTTTTGACTGGGAACTGTTTACTGACAGAACCAGTGCAGGGCAATTTTTCGGGAGTTTTCGGTTGAATTCTGCCACGGTAGCTGATGGTGTGGTAACCTATGAATTTTACAATGAAACCGGGACAGAATCATTCTTTTACGGTTCGGTCACAAAAAGAGTTAATGAAAAATTTGTATGTTCCCAACATACCTCGGTTTGAAGGTTTTTCACCGCCAATGAGCACTATTAGTCAAACAATAATAGTTAAGGAGCCGATTATTCAAAATTGGTGCCAAATAAGCAGATGCTGACTAGCTTTAGAATGCTCGGAATTTTTCCTGCATTGGTGTCAGTGCTATTGCTTCTTTCAGCTTGCTCGCCTGTAGACGAAAACGATGTGCCAGGTAAGTATAGCATACAGGGCTGGCTTTGCGGCTGATTGGGTTTGATGCTGAGTCAGGAAAGATCACAGACCTCAACGGTAGTATTTGTCTCGTCGACCAAAACGACAATATTGCGGCCTCATGGGGTTTTGGCGGTGTTATGGAGCATTGGAACCGAAAACATGCCAAAGCTGCTTATGTGCCGTCTATGATGCAATTCCCACCACCTGAATACCACTACGGCCCGCAAGTGCAGCTTTGCGAAGAAACCGACGTCCTGTTGCTTTTGGCGGCGTTTGCATCTGGCAAAGCCTATTATGACCCAGGGATTAAAATGGAAGGTATAAATGCTGGAAAGCCAACAACCAAACGCAGGAGCCAGTTTCGAATTAAGCACCAGAATTTGTCGCAGCTATACTTCAGGTTTGGCACTCAGGATTTGTAGCTGACAATAGGGTCGGGTGGCCAGATAGTGCACACCCAGCCACCCTGCTCCTTATGCAGGAGTGTCGGTCAGGTCTTCTCTACGATCCAGCCGTGTTTGCAGCCAGTCCAACACTTCGCTCTCAACCCATCCCACCCTGTTGGGGCCGAGTTGTATCCGCTTTGGGAACGTCCCGGCCTTTTCCAGTCTGGCCACGTGTTGTGGCGAGTATAGAATCAACTCCTTGAGCTGGCGTTTTGATAGTATCCGCATCTCGATCTCTCCATGTTTGAAGAGCATCGCGATGCCCTAGGTTACAACAATACCCAGGCGAGGCAACGATAGCGGTGGTGTATGAAAAAAGCAAAACGAATAGTGATGGTCGCATAGCTGAACACTCAAACACATAATTTCGCGTTCAAATAGGTGGACCAAAGGGAGAGTTGGAGATGTAGAATTGTAAATAACTGATTATTTACAGTACGTTACGAAATTTAATGGTGCGGTCGAGAAGACTCGAACTTCCACGGGTGTTACCCCACAGCGACCTCAACGCTGCGCGTCTACCAATTCCGCCACGACCGCATTTTCGAGGCTGTGAAGGCATATAGCATTGTGATTTCGGGAAGGAAAGAGACAAAGGCTCGTTGCAAGAATAAAATTCACCGCCCTATGTTTTTAGGTTTTTCAAACACTTACCGCCCGTGGCTAAGCTCTGGCCAACGCATCCCACCAGCAAGGCAGCCAAGCGGTGGTGCGCCTCACTACCCTTTCACCGGTGGTAAGCGGTTTTTTCACCCGTAAAACTCGGTTAACACCCTTTGGGACACAGTTTCAACATATGCTCTGATTCGATTAAACCCATCAATCGCAGCCCAATTATCCAGAGGTGCTCTATGGTCGAGTGGACAATTTCAAAAGGGCTGACCCCCTACCCCGAGGCCCTCATCCATATGGAGCGGCGGGTGGAGGCAATATTGGCGGGCAAGGCTGATGAGCAGGTCTGGCTGCTGGAGCACCCGCCGATGTTTACCGCCGGCACCAGTGCCAGGCGCGAAGATCTGGTTGCGCCGGATATGTTTGAGGTGTTTGAAAGCCGGCGTGGCGGAGAATATACCTATCACGGGCCGGGGCAGCGGGTGGCCTATGTAATGCTTGACCTCAACAAGCGCGGGCGGGATGTGCGGGCCTATGTGAGCAAGCTCGAAGCCTGGGTGATCGGCACGCTGGCACAGTTCAACCTGCAGGCCGGGCGGCGCGAGGGGCGGGTCGGGGTCTGGGTGGAGCGGCCCGAGCGCCCTGCCCTGCCCGATGGCCGCATCGCCGAGGATAAAATCGCCGCAATCGGGGTGCGGATCAGGCGCTGGGTGAGCTTTCATGGCATTTCGATCAATGTCGAGCCGGATTTGAGCCATTATAAGGGGATCATACCCTGCGGCATAAATGATTACGGGGTGACCAGCCTTGTGGACCTTGGCCTTCCCGTCAGCATGCATGATCTTGACCAGGCGCTTGAGCGCAGTTTTGCCGAAACCTTCGACGCTTGATCACTTTCGCGCGCGTGTGACATTATGTTATTGAATATATAGTCTGCATGCTCCTATATTGCATGCAATGCAATTTGAATTCTCAAGGAGACACCCATGCTGAGAGCCCTCTTATTTTCGACCATCGCCGCCAGCGGCTTTGCTGCCACCGCCGCCGTGGCACAAGATGCCGCCGCCGGTGAAAACGCCTTTCGCAGCTGTGTCGCCTGTCACGGTGTTGTCAACTTTGACGGCGAAGTGATCGTGCGCGGTGGCCGGGCCGGGCCAAATCTGTTTGGCGTTATTGGCCGCACGGCGGGCAGCGTTGACGGCTACCGCTACAGCAGCCCGCTTGTGGCCGCTGGTGAAGCCGGGCTGGTTTGGGATGAAGAAACCCTTGCCGCTTTCATAACCGACCCGACCGGCTATTTGCGCACCTATCTCGATGACAGCAGCGCACGCTCGAAAATGTCGTTCAAGGCCCGCTCGGGCGCGGCGGATATCGCGGCTTATCTGGCCAGCCTGGATCCGGCCATGTAAGCAGCCCTCCGGGCAAACAACCCGCCTTGCCTGAAAAGCAATATTCAGGCGCTCGGCCGAGATTTACGCCGCTGGCTCATCCAGCGGCGTTTTTCTTTGTTTCCCAACATGCTTCAGGCCGCAAAAAGTTGATCTGCGTCAATCATTCCAGTTGAGAAACCATGATTCATGCTTTATCGAATAAGGACAGGAGTGAGGCGAGAACCCGAACGGGATTCGCATTAACAGGGACATGTCAGGAGACAAAAATGGCAAACGCAGCCACACATGGGCAGGATGAGCACAAGCGGCCGGGTTTTTTCACCCGCTGGTTCATGTCGACCAACCATAAAGATATCGGCATTCTTTATCTGTTTACCGCGGCGATAATCGGCTTTCTCTCGGTATTGATGACCGTCTATATGCGTATGGAACTGATGAACCCCGGCGTGCAATACATGTGCACCGAAGGGGCTCGGCTTACTGCGGCGGCGGCGGGGGAATGCACCCCCAATGGCCAGCTCTGGAATGTGATAATCACCTATCACGGCATTCTGATGATGTTCTTCGTGGTGATTCCGGCGATGTTTGGCGGCTTTGGCAACTATTTCATGCCATTGATGATCGGCGCGCCCGATATGGCCTTTCCACGACTCAACAACCTTTCTTACTGGCTCTATGTTTGTGGTGCCGCGCTTGGCATTGCCTCCTTGCTGGCACCGGGTGGCCAGGGGCAATCGGGCACCGGCGTGGGCTGGGTGCTTTACCCGCCGCTCTCGGCCATCGAGGACGGTTACGCAATGGATCTGGCGATTTTCGCGGTGCATGTTTCCGGGGCATCCTCGATACTGGGTGCGATCAACATGATCACCACCTTCCTCAATATGCGTGCGCCGGGCATGACCCTGCACAAAACGCCGCTTTTTGCCTGGTCGATCTTCATCACCGCGTTTTTGATCCTGTTCAGCCTGCCGGTGCTCGCTGGCGCAATCACCATGCTGCTGACCGACCGCAATTTCGGCACCACTTTCTTTGACCCCTCAGGCGGGGGTGACCCGGTGCTTTACCAGCACCTGCTCTGGTTTTTTGGCCACCCGGAAGTTTACATGATCATCGTGCCGGGTTTTGGTATTATCAGCCATGTTATTTCGACCTTCTCGAAAAAGCCGATCTTTGGCTATCTGCCGATGATCTATGCGATGGTCTCCATCGGCGTGTTGGGCTTTGTGGTCTGGGCGCACCATATGTATACGGTGGGGATGTCCACCACCCAGCAGAGCTATTTCATGCTGGCAACAATGGTGATCGCCGTGCCAACCGGGGTGAAGGTATTCAGCTGGATCGCCACGATGTGGGGCGGCTCGATCGAGTTCAAAACCCCGATGCTCTGGGCGACCGGCTTTTTGTTTCTGTTCACCGTGGGCGGGGTTACCGGGGTTGTGCTCTCGCAAGCGCCGCTTGATCGTGGCTATCATGATACCTATTATGTAGTGGCGCATTTTCATTATGTGATGAGCCTTGGGGCCGTGTTCTCGATCTTTGCCGGTATATATTACTGGATCGGCAAAATGTCGGGGCGGCAATACCCTGAATGGGCCGGCAAGACCCATTTTTGGATGATGTTTATCGGATCCAATATCACCTTCTTCCCGCAGCACTTCCTGGGCCGCAACGGTATGCCGCGCCGCTATCTGGATTACCCCGAGCAATTTGCGCTCTGGAATTATGTATCCTCGATCGGCGCGTTCATCTCTTTTGCTTCGTTTGTGTTCTTCATCGGGGTTATCTTTTACACCCTGCGCTGGGGCAAAAAGGTAGAGGAAAAAGCCTATTGGGGCGAGCATGCGGAGACATTGGAATGGACCCTGCCCAACCCGCCCCCCGAGCACACATTCGAGACCCTGCCCAAGCAGGCAGACTGGGATAAAGGCACCCATTAATGCCAGCAGGCTCGGAAGATATTGGCAGGGCCGCAAATGTTGCGGCCCTTTCCTGTTTTCAACCGGTAGAGCGCAGCGACCCGCCGGTATGGAGCATCACCCTGTGGCCGCACCGCTCTTTGGGGGCAAAGGGGTTTCGCAATGTGATGTGGCTGGCCGGGGCCGGGCTGATGATTCCGGTCTTGCCGCTGTTCTTCACCCCGGCCGGGTGGGCGTTGCTGCCTTTTGCCGGCGGGGTGCTGATTTTGCTTTGGCTGGCCTTCAGGGCTAATTACCGGCACGCACGCCTTGAAGAGCATGTGAACCTGTGGCCTGATCTGATCGCGGTAGAGCGTTATGAGCTTAACGGCGAGGTCAAACGCTGGCAGGCCAACCCTTATTGGATGCGCAGCAGGCTTTTGGAGGAAGGCGGCCCGGTGGCCAATTATCTGACCCTGATAGGCAGCGAGCGGGAAATCGAGCTTGGTGCCTTCCTCAGCCCCGAAGAGCGAGTGAGGTTGCAGGCAGATATCGAAGCCGCAATCAGGGGGCTTGAGTGTCGACAAACGCCGAATGCTTGAATCAAATATTATGGCAACTTCCACCGAGCGCAGCGAGGCCACTGCCGCCGCCGGCCGGTTTTCAGCTTGCTGAAAACGTGCTTTTTCCGAGTGGGGCTTTAGCCCCGCAGAGGAAAAAGCAAAACGGTTGAGGTGGAGCGCAGATTCGATCCTTTCACCAAATCTGGTGCCCGCCACGCGCATCGCCTTTGCTGCGCAAAGACGATACACACGTTCGGGCCATGGCCTCGCTGCGCTCGGTTGCGGCGCGTACTATATTGCGCTTGCGGCAAAGCCCCGCCCGCGCCGCAGCGCAGCCTTTGTGCCTGTTGCTGCAAAAGGGGTTTTCAACTCGTGTCTGCTCCTGTATCCCGAAACCCAGTTCCAAGGAGGCCATGATGCTTTATAATTCTTCCGATGCTTGGCAAATTGCCTCCCATAAGCGGGTGGCGATGATTGGCATGTCTGGCCTTGGCAAAACCTATCTTTCCGAAATACTGCGCGCCGGGGGGGCGTGGTTTCATTATTCGGTCGATTACCGCATTGGCACCCGCTACATGGGCGAGCATATCGTAGACAATTTCAAGCGCGAGGCCATGCGCGTGCCATTTCTACGCGAGTTGCTGATGAGTGACTCGATCTATATCGCCTCCAACATCACCTTTGAAAACCTCGCCCCGCTTTCCACCTATCTGGGCAAACCCGGCGATCCGGCCAAGGGAGGGATCGACATTGAGGAATATATCAAACGCCAGCGCCAGCACCGGCAAGCCGAGCAGATGGCGGTGCGGGATGTCGCGCTCTTTGCGCATAAGGCGCTTGATATTTACGGCTATGAGCATTTTGTCTGTGACACTTCCGGCTCGATCTGCGAAGTGGTGGAGCCGGATGACCCCAAAGATCAGGTTCTGAACGCCTTGAGCACCGCTGCCCTGCCGGTATTGATCGAGGGTCATGCGGGCCACACCGCCGAGTTGCACGCCCGCTTTAATGCCGCGCCCAAGCCGATGTATTATCGCGAGGATTTTCTGCGCGCCAAATGGGCGGAGTATCTGGCCCTGCACGGGGTTGCCGGGCATATGGTGGACCCGGATGATTTCATCCGCTGGGGCTACAGCGAGCTGCTCGCCGCCCGCCTGCCGCGCTATGCCGCCATTGCCAGCAACTGGGGCGTAACCGTAAGCGCTGACGAGACCGGCGATATCCGCGATGTGCAGGATTTCAACGACCTCATCGGCCAAGCCATAGACCGGAAAAGCTGAATGCCCATTCGTATCCCCTCCACCCTGCCCGCCTTTGAAGTTTTGCGCCATGAGGGCGTGAATGTAATGGATGAGGAAACTGCCAACCGCCAGGAGATCCGCCCGCTGCAAATCGGCCTGCTCAACCTGATGCCGCTGAAAGAGCAAACTGAAACCCAGTTCGCCCGGCTAATCGGAGCCAGCCCGATCCAGATCGAGTTAACACTGATCCGGATGACGGAGCACCAGTCCAGAAACGCCTCCGCGGCGCATATGGCCAGCTTTTACCAGTCCTTTCAGCAGATCAAGCACCGCAAGTTTGACGGGCTGATCATCACCGGCGCGCCGATCGAGCACCTGCCGTTTGAAGAGGTATCTTACTGGGACGAAATGCAAGAGGTGATGGACTGGACCCAGAGCAACGTGCTCTCCACCTTTGGCGTGTGCTGGGGAGGCATGGCGCTGGCCTATCACCACCATAATGTGCCCAAAATCATCATGCCACAAAAGCATTTTGGCTGTTACCGGCACAAAAACCTCGCCCCCGCCTCGCATTATCTGCGCGGGTTTTCCGATGATTTCACCGTGCCGGTCAGCCGCTGGACCGAGCTGCGTGAGGCTGATCTGCCAGCCGGCCTTGATATCCTGATGCATTCAGACGAGGTCGGCCCCTGCCTGATCGAGGACAAGGCGCACCGCTCGCTTTATATCTTCAACCATCTGGAATATGACAGTGACACCCTGGCACAGGAATACCGGCGCGATATTGCCAAGGGGCAAAATATAGACGTGCCGCGCGATTACTTCCCCGATAACAACCCCAACCTGCCGCCGGAAAACCGCTGGCGCAGCCATGCCCACCTGCTTTACGGCAACTGGATCAACGAAATCTACCAGACCACCAATATCGAGCTTGATAAAATTCTGGAGGGCGACTCCAAGTGAGTTGATGCCCGCCGCGTGCTGGTGCAAGATGGGCCAAACAGCGAGGGTATTATGATGAAAAAACCTTTTGACGGCGCGATCAGCCGCTATTTCGAGCAGGAAGCCCCGGCGGAAATTCGCGAGCGTATCCGCATCGGGGGCAAAAAGGATGTGCTCAATCCAAGCTACCCCTACCGCAAGGTGATGAAGGGCAAGGATTATCTGGCCGAATATGATGCGCTGCAAATCGAGCTGGTCAAATTGCAATCATGGGTCAAGGCCAGCGGCCAGCGCATTGCCGTGGTGTTTGAGGGGCGCGATGCCGCGGGCAAGGGTGGCAGTATCAAGCGGTTGCGTGAAAACCTCAATCCGCGCGGGGCGCGGGTGGTGGCGCTGTCCAAACCATCGGATAAAGAACGCAGCGAGTGGTATTTTCAGCGCTATATCCAGCACCTGCCCTCGGCGGGTGAAATGGTGTTTTTTGACCGCTCATGGTATAACCGCGCCGTGGTCGAAAAGGTGTTTGGCTGGTGCAGTGATGACCAGCGCGCGCGTTTTTTTCGCCAGGTGCCTAAATTCGAGGAGATGCTGGTCAATGATGATATCACCCTGATCAAGATCTGGCTCACCGTTGGCCGCTCCGAGCAATTGCGCCGGTTTTTGAGCCGCGAAAGCGACCGGCTCAAACATTGGAAACTTTCCAGGGTAGATGTAGACGGGCTTTATAAATGGGATGAATATTCAACCGCGATTGCCGAAATGTTTGCCCATAGCCACGCCAAAACCGCGCCGTGGCATGTGATCCGCGCCGACGATAAAAAGCGCGCCCGGCTCACCGCGATCAAACTGCTGCTGTCAAAATTTGATTATGACGAAAAGGACGCGACCTCGCTGATGGGGGTGGATGAAAGTATTTGCGGCAGCCCCTCTCTGATGGGGATCGAGGCCGGTTCGTGAGCGAGGCGCGCAAATCATACCACCATGGCAACCTGCGCCAGGCGCTGGTTGAGGCCACGCTGAAGCTGATCACCGAGCGCGGGCCGCAGGGCTTTACCCTGGCCGAAGCCGCGCGGCAGGCCGGGGTTTCGGCCGCTGCCCCCTATCGGCATTTCAAAGGCCGCGACGAGTTGATCGCGGAGGTGGCGCGGCAGGGCTATTTGCTGTTTGGGGATCTGCTGGAGCACGCTTATAATGAGGGCAAGCCCACCCCGCTTGCGGCTTTTTCCAAGGTGGGGCGGGCTTATCTGGCCTTTGCCAAGCGCCATCCGGGGCATTATATCGCCATGTTTGAATCCGGGGTTTCTCTGACCGGCAGCACCGAGCTGGCCCATGCCAGCGCCCGGGCCATGGGGGTGATGACCCGCGCCGCCGAAAGCCTGATGGCCCATCTGCCAGCCAGCCAGCGCCCGCCTGCGGTGATGGTCAGCCACCATATCTGGGCGATGTCGCACGGGGTGGTGGAGCTTTTCGCCCGTGGCACCCCGGGTGGCCGCGCGCCGTTTTCCCCCGAAGATCTGCTGGAAAGCGGCACAGGCATTTACCTGCGCGGGCTTGGTATCATCACCGATTAATTTTTTACCAGCCCATACTTGACCTGCGCAGATTTCACCCTATCTATGTTAATGTGAATAACATTTACATGGAAAGGACAAGAAATGGACACCGCGCTGGACATCCTCAGACAGGCGCGTGACTGGGTTGACAGTCACGGGACAAAGGGATGGATCGCAACTATGATCCTCGGATTTATCTTTGCCGGCCCGCTTGGGCTGGTGATCCTCTTTTACGCAATAGGAACCGGAAGAATGGGAAAATGTAAGAAAAACTGGCGGAACTATCACCGCAACTTCAAAAGCAGTGGCAATGAGGCCTTTGACAGCTATCGGGATGAAACCCTGAAGCGGCTGGAAGATGAGCAATCTGCTTTTCGTAAATTCATGGGCAACCTGCGTGCTGCCAAAGACAAGGCTGAATTTGACCAGTTTATGAATGACCGCGAGGCGCAAGGCTTTGACGCACCCGAAACAGCCAAGCCGCGTGACCGCGATTTTGGCTCCGAGCCTAACCCGGCCTGACCCCCTGCCCCGTGGCGGAAACGCCACGGGGCGCATTAGGCATTTTGCAAAAACCCTATTGCCCAATGGGCGCCCATATTGTTAGGCTAAACCAAGCCACGAGAAAACGATATGCGCCACAGTCTGCTCAAACATCCACAGTTTTATGTGACCGCCCCCCAGCCCTGCCCCTATTTGCCGGATATGCTGGAGCGCAAGCTTTTCACCACGCTTTATGAAGAAGACGGGGTGGCGCTGAATGACTCGCTCTCCACGCAGGGGTTTCGGCGCTCGCAAAATGTGATTTACCGCCCCTCCTGCCCCGATTGCACCGCCTGTGAATCCGCCCGGGTAAAGTTGCGGGAATTCACGCCAAGCCGCTCACAAAAGCGGGTGATGAAACGCAACGCAAACCTGACCCGCAGCCTCAAAACCCCCTGGGCACGGGAGAGCCACTTTCAGCTTTTCAACCGCTACCTCAATTCGCGCCACTCCGGTGGCGGCATGGCGGGCATGGACGAGGCCGAGTTCAGCGCCATGATCGAGGAAACCCCGGTCAACACAAGGCTGGTTGAGTATTCCAGCTACCGCGACGGCAAAAGCGAGGTGGTCGCCGTGTGCCTGAGCGATGTGCTGGAGGACGGACTGTCGATGGTCTATTCCTTCTTTGAGCCGGATTTGACCAAAGACAGTATCGGCACCTATATGATTCTCGATCATATCCGGATGGCGCAGGAAGCCGGACTGCCTTATATCTATCTTGGCTATTGGGTGCAGGGCAGCCCGAAAATGGATTACAAAGCCAATTTCCAACCGCTGGAAACCTACCGCGACGGTAGCTGGAAACCGCTGGACCGGGAAAACCCCGGCAGCCAGCCGCACCCGCTCGACAGCCAGCCGATCTCGCGGCAGGTCGCGGCAATTCACCTGCCCCAGATCAACGACTGAAATCATAATCTGTAAAGAAAAAGGGCCATGCAATGCACGGCCCTTTTTATATGTAGCCGGGTTTGGTTTAGCCAAGCAGGTTTGGCACAATGGTCACAATCACCGGGAACAGCCACAGGATCGCCAGCGCCGCCACCTGAATAAATACAAACGGCACCACACCCCGGTAGATATGGCCGGTGGTCACCGTGGGTGGTGCCACCCCGCGCAAATAGAACAGCGCAAAGCCAAAGGGCGGGGTCAAAAAGCTGGTTTGCAGGTTGATCGCGATCATGATCGTCACCCATTTGGGGTCAAACGAGCCGCCATATATCACCGGCCCAACAATCGGGATCACGATATAGATGATCTCGAGGAAATCGAGCACAAAGCCAAGGATGAACAGCACCACCATGACAATAAGGAACACTTTCCATTCGTCATCAAAGCTCTTCAGGAAATCCTGAATATAATCCTCGCCGCCAAAGGAGATCACCACGAGATTGAGCACTTGCGAGCCAATCAGAATGGCAAAGACCATCGAGGTCACCTTGGCGGTTTCTCGCACCACCGGGGTCAGCACGGTTGTGCGCAGCAAGACAAAACAGGCATAAAGCAAGCCCCCCATGGAGACAAAATAAGCCGCCTGTGCCACCACAATCGCGATCCAGTTTTGCCAGCTCACATTCTCGATTCCGGTGCGCAGGTCAAAATTGATCCCGACCAGCAGCATGATCACCAGTGCAAAACTGGCGCGGATGATCCATTTGCCGGACGAGTTCTCATCCTTCAGCTTGCGGTAAGCGGCAAGCAAAATCGCCCCTGCCGCCCCCAGCGCCGCTGCCGGGGTCGGGTTGGTGATGCCGCCAAGGATGGAGCCAAGCACCGCCACAATCAGCACCAGAGGCGGAAAAACCACCCGCAGAATATCATTCTGCCCAAGCCGTGGCCCGGCCTTGGCCATGCCGTAGATAATGGCAATAAACGGGATCGCCAACAGCGCCCAGGCATTGCCCGGCGCCATACCGGCGGGAATGAAATACACATCCACCAGTATCGCCCCCAATATCCCCAGCGCGCCGACAATCAGCGGCAGCTTGCTTTCACGCGGAGACACCCCGAAGGTGATAACAAATATCAGCGCCGCGATGGTCAGCAACACCAGCAGGCCAGTGCCCAGCGGTGCCGCATCCTCGATTTTTGCCAGCACCAGCTCAGCCACCTCTTCAGGGGTGCGCTCAATATTGGTTGGGCCGTTTTCGGCCTGCAGCGCATCAAGCTGGGCGCGCAGGGCAACGGATTCATCCCATTTTTCCTGCCCGTGCTTTTCGATCATGGCGATCTGGCACTGCTCGGAAACATTGGTGCGCAGCTCAGGCTGGATGCCGATATCAGGGGTGGAGGAAACAAAGATATTCTGGCTGCCGGAGAAGCCTACTGTGTTCATGCCAATGGCGATGCCGACCACAAACAGGGGCGCAAACAAAAACCATATCAGGGAGTGGCGCTTGCCTTCACCATGGCCGGTGGCCGCCAGCGCCGGAATCGGCGGGGCTTTATGCGGGCGAAACAGCGCATAGACAAAGGCGTAAGCCCCATAAAGGAAGGCCAGGAAAATACCCGGCAAAAGCGCTGCCTGAAACAGGGTGCCAACCGAAAGCACCGCCGCCTGCCCAAGATAGGTCAGCGCATCGGTGCAGCCCAATGCCACCGCGCGCTGCTCCTGCGCGGCGGCATAAAGGTCACCCGCCAGAGTGCCCAGCAAAACAATCACGATCGAGGGTGGAATGATCTGCCCCAGGGTGCCCGAAGCTGCAATCACCCCGGTGGCCAGCTCGGGCGAATAGCCATTGCGCAGCATGGTTGGCAGCGAGAGCAGGCCCATGGTTACCACTGTCGCCCCGACAATGCCGGTGGAAGCCGCGAGAAAGGCCCCGACAATCACAACCGAAACCGCCAGCCCGCCGGGCAATGGGCCAAACACCCGTGCCATTGTGGTCAGCAAATCCTCGGCGATTTTGGAGCGCTCCAACGTCACCCCCATCAGCACAAACATCAGCACGGCAAGCAGGGTTTCAATGCTCTGCCCGGCAAAGACCCGCTCGTTCATCCGGTTAACGATGAAGGAAAGCTTGCGGTCCACCGCTACTTGCCAGCCGTCCTCAAAGACCGGGCCAACAACAGTGGGCAATTCCGGGTATCGGAATAATGATATCGTATCCCGCGCCACCCCTTCATTGACCAAAGCCAGATAAGCATCGCTGCGCGTATCTATCGCGGCATGCAGCAATATGCCCGAGCTATCAAGCACGGCCAATATACCAAACCCGGCCACCGCCGCACCACCAATGGCAAAAGCCACCGGAAAGCCCGACATGATACCCAGAAACAGGCAAGCAAAAACAATGATCAGGCCCAGTTCGACCCCGTCTAACCCAAATAGCATATTCCTGCCCCTCTAGTGTATTGCGGCGGCGATTTCCGCCGTCTCGTCATTTGGCCGGTCAAGGTCCAAATATTTACCTTCTGATTTTCGGCCCTCGATGAACTCGAGCAACGAGCGGTAGAAAAACCCGATGCCTTGCACGATCATCATCAAGGCAAACGAAACCAGCAGCACCTTGAACAGGAAATAAGCGTTAAACCCGTTGGGCGAAAAACCGATCAGCTCGATGTTTTCCTTCAGGAACGGCGCTTTGCGCATCATCGATTCCAAACTGTCGGCGGCGCTGAACTTTGGTGTAACCAGATTGCGCCACATGAAAAACCAGCCAAACATCCAGATCAGAATCATTGCCGGCATGATGAAGAAGATCGAGCCAAACATATCAACCACCCGCTTGGCGCGAAAACCCATGCGGGCGTAAAACAGGTCTACCCGCACATGGCCACCCTGCACAAAGGTATAGGCGGCCACCAATGCGACCACCATGGCGTTATAAAGCTTCAGCTCTTCGCCAAACCAGCTCAGGTCTTTGGTGAAAACCATGCCAAACGGGCCAAGCGAAATTTCCGACACCCGGAAAATGCGCTGCAAAAACACGATCATCACCTGTTGCAGCACCATCAACAGCCCGGCCCAGGCAAAAAACCGGCCGACCCCGTTGGAGAAACCTTCAATAATGCGCACCATGCGCCACATGAACGGGCGGTAAAAAAGCCCGATCACGGTAAAGATCAGAAACAGATCAATGACAACAAACAGAAATTCTTTCGAGGCACCATAATATATGAAGCGGATGAGGGATTCCGGGTCATTGGCCCAGTTCAGCCAAGACATCGGGTTGGTCAGGGCGGTAAAAATATTTACAAACCCTTGCAATAATTGGGCAGCCACCCAGCCTAGCGCATCAGCCATTCTGTAACTCTCGAATTGTATGAAAATTCAAAACACCCCCCGCCAATACGGGCGGGGGGTAAGGATATTGCTCAGCTATTAGCCAAGAACCCGGTCACGCTGAACGCGATAGGAGCTTTCCGATTTCTGGATCCAGTCGGAAGACGCCATCATCGAAGCATTGTAGCTGGCACGGATTTCAGCAAACAGCGCATCATCCATGTAGCCATCAAGCACTTCAGCAGAGGCCGAACCAAATGCATCCCAGATGCTGTCATTGAACTCACGCACCTGAACACCCTCGGAAACAAGGCGCTGCAACGCGGCACCGTTATTGTTGAGGAATTGCGCAAGGCTCCACTGGTGAGTGGCAGCGGAGGCATTTTCGATGATCGCCTGATGCGAGGACGAAAGCTCGTTGAACACTTCGCGGTTAGTGGCCAATGAGAGCGCCGCACCCGGCTCATGGAAACCGGCAGTGTAGTAGATCTTGGTGATTTCCTGGAAACCGGCAACCTCGTCTGCCCATGGGCCGATCCACTCGGTGCCGTCCAGCGCGCCGGAAGCCAGGGCTTGATACACTTCTGCACCCGGCAGGTTTTGCACCGATGCGCCAAGCTTGCCAAGCGCTTCACCGCCAAGGCCGGGCATACGGAACTTGAGACCGTTGAAATCTTCCGGCGAGTTCATCTCTTTGGCAAACCAGCCACCAGCCTGTGCGCCGGTGTTCCCCGCCAAGAAGGCTTTCAGGTTGAAAACTTCGCCGAGCTGGTCATGGAACTTGGCACCATCGCCGTGCAGATACCAGTTTTGCAGCTCTTGTGCAGTCATGCCAAATGGCACCGAGGTATAAAAGGCAAAGCCTGGATGCTGGCCAACAAAGTAATAGTCAGCGGCGTGATACATATCGGCCTGACCGGAAGATACCGCGTCAAACACCTCAAACGCGCCCACAAGCTCGCCAGCGGCCTTGATCTCGATGTTGAGCGTGCCGTCAGACATGGCTGTGATCTGGTCAGCAACATGCTGGGCAGCATCAAACACACCCGCAAGGCCACGGCCCCACGAGGTAACCATGGTCAGGGTGCGATTGCCCTGCGCATAGGCCGGTGCTGCCAGCGTGCCGGCGGCTGCGGCTGCTGTGCCACCCAGTGCTGCTTTGGTAAGAAAAGAACGACGATCCATAAATAACCTCCCAGTAAGTGGCGCGTTGCTTGCGCCAGATCGAATTAAGTGTGGGTAAACTAGCCTGACCCATGCCATATGCCAACAGCAAATTTTATTAGATTTCACAGGGAATTACGCTGAACACATCCCTGCGTTGTCAAAACATGCCGCGCGCACACCCACACATGGGCTTGCGCGAAACTGACATGCCCCGAATGGGCAAAATACGTAACATTGCAAAAGCATTCACCACATATTGCGCAATATAATTTTCCAAACTCGGTTGACCTTTATCCTTTGAGCAAGTAGAAAAGCAGCATGAGCAATGCAATTAAAATTCTTGTCGTGGTGCTGAAAAAGGCGCAAACCGTGTAAAAACCTGGTTTTTATCCGATTTAGCGCTTGCCTCCAAACAGTTTGGAGGCTTTTTTTTTGCCACTGGAGAATCATTCCGGGCGGTTTGCCCAAGAACTATAATGGGCCCCGCCCGCAAATGGAGAAAAGCCAATGTCTGCCGAGTTGACCGGAGCCGAAATAGTAATCGAAGCCCTGAAAGAGCAAGGCGTGGATACGGTGTTTGGATACCCCGGCGGCGCGGTATTGCCGATTTATGATATGCTTTTCCAGCAAAACAAAATTCGCCACATTCTGGTGCGCCACGAACAGGGCGCCACCCATGCCGCCGAGGGTTACGCCCGCTCCACCGGCAAGCCCGGCGTGGTGCTGGTCACCTCCGGCCCCGGTGCCACCAACGCGGTAACCGGCATGACCGATGCGCTGATGGACAGCATCCCGATGGTGGTGCTTTCAGGCCAGGTGCCCACTTTCATGATCGGCAATGACGCCTTTCAGGAAGCCGATACCGTGGGCATCACCCGCCCCTGCTCCAAGCATAACTGGCTGGTGAAAGATACCGAAACCCTGGCCGAGACCATCCATCAGGCTTTCCATATTGCCACCTCCGGGCGGCCGGGGCCGGTGCTGGTCGATATTCCCAAAGATGTGCAATTTGCCTCCGCGCCTTATAAAACCCGCGCCAAAAGCCCAACCGGGCATTATAACCCGAGGGTCAAGGGTGATCTGGATGAAATCACCCGCGCGGTCGAGGCTTTTGAGCGGGCCGAGCGGCCGGTCATCTATTCGGGTGGCGGGGTTATCAACTCCGGCGTGGCTTCCAGCCAGATGCTGCGTGAACTGGTTGCGGCCACCAATGCACCGATCACCTCTACCCTGATGGGGCTGGGGGCGTACCCGGCCTCGGGCGAAAACTGGCTCGGCATGCTGGGCATGCACGGCACCGAAGAGGCCAATCTGGCGATGCATGATTGTGATTTCATGCTTTGCGTTGGCGCGCGGTTTGATGACCGGATCACCGGGCGCACCGATGCATTCTCTCCCGGCAGTTTCAAGGTGCATATTGATATCGACCCTTCCAGCATCAATAAAATCATTCATGTCGATGTGCCGATCATTGGTGATGTCGGGCATGTGCTGGAAGATTTTCTCAAGGTCTGGAAGGCACGCGGGCGCAAAACCAACGCGCCGGCGATCAAGAAATGGTGGGGGCAGATCAATGAATGGCGGGCGCGCAATTGCCTGAATTTCCGCAACTCAGACAAACTGATCAAACCCCAGCACGCCCTGCAACGCCTCGAGGCCCTGACCAAAGGCATGGACCGCTATATCACCACCGAAGTCGGCCAGCACCAGATGTGGGCGGCGCAATATCTGGGCTTTGAAAACCCGAACCGTTTCATGACCTCGGGCGGGCTTGGCACCATGGGCTATGGCTTGCCGGCCTCGATCGGGGTGCAGGTGGCGCATCCTGAAAGCCTGGTGATCAATATCGCCGGGGATGCGTCCTTTCTGATGAATATGCAGGAGATGGGCACCGCGGTGCAGTTCAACCTGCCGGTCAAGCAGTTCATCCTCAATAACGAGCGGCTGGGCATGGTGCGGCAATGGCAGCAATTGCTGCATGGCGAGCGCTATTCCCATAGCTGGTCCGAAAGCCTGCCGGATTTTGTGAAACTGGCCGAGGCCTTTGGCGCCAAAGGCATTTTGGTAGATGACCCGGCCGATCTGGATGAGGCCATCAAGGAAATGCTGGCTTATGACGGGCCGGTGATCATGGATTGCGTAGTGGAAAAACACGAAAACTGCTTCCCGATGATCCCCAGCGGCAAGGCCCATAACGAGATGATCTTTGCTGATGGTGAGACCGAAGGGGCAATAGACGCCGAGGGTAAGACCCGGGTGTAGCCGATGCGACCGCTGCTCTATTTCAGCTATGGGATGACCAAAACCGGCTCCACACTGGCTTTTCAGCTGGTGCGCTCGGCACTTGACCTATGCGGCTTTCCGCAAGACCGGGTGGAGCAGGATGTGGTGCCTCCGCATCTGAAGCGCAACTTTGTTGACCATGTTTCGGAGCAGCAGTTACAGGCACTGAAGCAGGAAGCCCTGAAACGCCGTACGCCTATTGTGCTCAAAACCCACATGCGGCCGGATCCGGGGGTGGTCAAGATGATACAAAGCGGCGAGGCCATCGCCCATGCCAGCTATCGGGACCCGCGCGACATGGCGCTCTCCATGCTGGACCACGCGCAAAAATCCCGTGCCGCGGGGGCCGAGGAGTTTTCCGAACTGACCAGCATGGAACTGGTGATGGAGAATATCCGTGGTCAAATGAACTCGCTCACCGCCTGGCTGCGCCTGCCCGGGGTCATGCCGCTTTATTTTGAAGACCTGGCTTTTGATACCCAAACCCCCGCCAAACAGATACTCGACCAGCTCGACCTCAAGCTCGACCCCGACGTGCTGGCCGATGTGGTGCTCAACCATCGTTTTACCATGAGAAACAAAGCCGTGCGCCTGCGCCACCCAACCGAAATGGACCCGGAAACATCAGAAAGTTTCGCCTCGGAATTTGCCCCGCTGATTGACCGGTTCATTACCAACCGCCACAGGCTTGTGCTTGATGGGCGGGTGCAACTGCCACCGCCACAACAATTGCGCACCAGCGCCAAGGATTAACTGGACAATCGCATGATAAACAGCGATTCTGCCATCAAAAGGAAAACAAAATGACAAGCATGAGCCTCAAAAAAGGTGCCAACCGCAAAAGCGCCTATGACCTGAAAAACCCGCTCAACGAGCAAATCGAAACCCACACCCTGGCCGTACTGGTGGATAATGAAGCCGGGGTTTTGGCACGGGTTATCGGGTTATTTTCCGGGCGTGGCTATAATATTGACAGCCTGACCGTAGCCGAGACTGATGCCGAGGGCCACCGCTCGCGCATAACCATTGTCACCACCGGCACCGCCGGGGTGATCGAGCAGATCAAGGCGCAACTGGCGCTGATCATTCCGGTTTACAAGGTGAATGACCTGACGGTCGAAGGGGCCTCGGTCGAGCGGGAAATGGCGCTGCTCAAAGTGGCGGGCAAAGGTGAAAAACGGGTGGAAGCAATGCGGCTGGCCGATATTTTTCGGGCCAATGTGGTGGACAGCACCCTTGAAAGTTTTGTCTTTGAAATCACCGGTACCCCGGAAAAAATCGAGGCATTCACCGACCTGATGCGCCCGCTCGGGCTGGTTGATACCGCACGCACCGGGGTTGCGGCTTTGGCCAGGGGCCTCGCCTGAATAACCCTGCCCATATACTACAAGATATCTTCATCGCCGGGGGAGTATGAGCCCAGACCCCCGGCATTGCCAATATATTGCTATAATTAAATAAAATGGTGACCCCGACAGGATTCGAACCTGTGGCCTGCTGATTAGAAGTCTGCAGGCCTATTGTCTCACCCAGTATCGCCCAGTATCACTTAGCTACATTTCAGCTTGTAAAATAAGGCTTTTACCCTATATTTACTTGCACGGGGTAGCACCTCTTTGCTTCCCCCGTGCTCGCCATGTGCTCGCCAAACGCTATTTGGTGCTCGCCATGTGCTCGCCAAACTGGAAGGGGCCGATATGCCAAAAACCATGAAACTGACCAAGCGCGCGGTGGATGCGCTCAAGCCAGCCGAGGCCCGTTTTGTGGCATGGGATGCTGAAATCTCGGGCTTTGGTATTCGCGTAAGCCCTACGGGGCGCAAGTCTTATGTTTTCCGGTATCGGGCCAGCGGTGGGCGCTCGGGGCGTAGCCGAGAGCCTGTGATTGGGGTGCATGGTGCCATTACGCCAGATCAGGCGCGGGAGATTGCCCGAAGCTGGGCTTCGATGGTGGCCGCTGGCGGTGACCCTGCGGCGGATCGGGAGAGCCTGCGCCAAGCCCCCACGGTCTCGGACTTGCTGGACAGGTTTATCACTGACCACGCCGAGCGCAACAACAAGCCGAGCACGGTGCGCAATGTAAAGCAGACAATCGAAAACCACCTGCGCCCAGCGCTGGGCCGCATTAAGGTGCGAGATGTGACGCGGGCGGATATTTCCAAACTTCACGGCTCGCTTAGGGCCACGCCCTACCAGGCCAACCGCGCCCTTGCTCTTTTGTCCAAAGCCTTTTCACTGGCCGAGGTTTGGGGCCTGCGCCCCGATAGCTCAAACCCCTGTATGCGGGTGCAGCGCTTTGAGGAAAAATCTCGGGAGCGGTTCTTGTCTGAAAAGGAGTTTGCCGCGCTGGGTGAGGTGCTGGCCAAGGCCGAGCGCGGGGAGCTGA
>WFQA01000142.1 GCA_015487255.1 Paracoccaceae bacterium
GGCTTGATCACAAATGCCTCGAATTGCCGGGCCAGAAAATCGGTGAGATAAAAGCTGGTCACCTCGCCGCGCGCAGCAAAGGCCGCATTACCCTCGAAAAACGAATAGCAATGTGGGCCGGAAATCATCTCTACCCCGAGCTTTTCACAGCGCGCCGCCAGCAATCCCCCCGTGCCGCAATCGGCGTAAGCCACAAATATCCGCGCATATTGCCCGCGCGCGGCCTCAACCGCCGCTTCCACCGCGTCGGGTATCTTCTCGGGGCGCAAATGCAGATCGGCGGGCAGGCATTGCAATTCCATATGCTGCCAGCCGTTCAGCTTTATCAGCGCCAGCACCTCGCGCGCCAGCGCACCGCAAGCGATGATCAGGGCCTTCATCCGGCCTGATTATGCTTGCGCGCCATAAACTCTTTGGCGGTCTCCACCGCCACGGCGGCATCGCGGCAATAAGCGTCCGAGCCGATGGCCTTGCCGAATTCTTCGTTCAGCGGCGCACCGCCAACCAGCACGATGTAATCATCGCGAATGCCCTGCTCCACCATGGTATCGATCACGGTTTTCATATAGGGCATGGTGGTGGTCAGCAGCGCCGACATGCCCAGAATATCGGCATCCTCCCGCTTCAGCGCGTCGATATAATCTTCCACCGGGTTGTTGATGCCAAGGTCGATAATCTCAAACCCGGCCCCCTCCATCATCATCGCCACCAGGTTTTTGCCGATATCGTGGATATCGCCCTTCACCGTGCCGATCACCATCTTGCCAAGCTGCGGCGCGCCGGTTTCCACCAGCAGCGGCTTGAGGATATGCATCCCCTTTTTCATCGCGCCTGCGGCGAGCAGCACTTCGGGCACAAAAAGGATACCGTCGCGGAAATCAATACCGACAATGCGCATGCCCTCAACCAGCGCCTTGGTCAGGATATCATAAGGGGTCCAGCCGCGTTTGAGCAGGATATGCACGGCTTCGGAAATTTCATCGGCCATGCCGTCATAAAGATCATCATGCATTTGCAGCACGAGTTCCCCGTCATCAAGCTCATCGAGTATAAGATCATCTTCTTGGTCTGACATTGGGCTATCCCTCAGTTAAGTTTGTCAAATTTCGGCTTAATTCGCCGCGCTCTCTTGGCAATAACCGACCGGCAAGCGCCGCTCAACGACTATTTTCTCCGCCTGCGCACACGCTTGGCCACCGGCGCATCGCCGGTGCCGTCTGAATCAGATGAAAACCCGCCAAGTGCGGCTACTATTTCCTCGTCACTCGGGGCTGGCCCGGCCGGGGTTTCTTCCAGCGCTTTGCGCATGGCCACCAGATGCGCGGGCATGGTGCCACAACAGCCGCCGATGATCCTGGCCCCGCTATCACGCACCATCACCGCATATTTCCCCATCAGCTCGGGGGTGCCGTCATAATGGATATGCCCGTGCACGAATTTCGGAATGCCCGCATTGCCCTTGGCCACAATCGGCAAACCCGGATTGGCAGCTTTAAACCCCTGAATGGTGCGCAGCAGGTCCGAGGCCCCAACCCCGCAATTCGCCCCAAAGCCAAGCGGCGGGTTTTCCACGCCCTGCACCATCTCGACCATCGCTGCCGAGGTCATGCCCATCATGGTGCGCCCGGCGGTATCAAAGCTCATGGTGCCAACCCATGGCGCATTGAGATTGGCAAAAGCCTCGGCGGCGGCCTTATATTCTTCGGGGGCCGAAATGGTTTCCAGCCAGAGCACATCCGCCCCGCCCTCCATCAACCCGGCCGCCTGTTCTTCAAACATCTCCACCGCCTCGGCGTGGGAAAGCGGCCCGAGCGGCTCGAAAATCTCGCCCGTTGGCCCAACAGAGCCGGCCACCACAACCGGGCGGCCGGCTTTGTCAGCCACCTCGCGGCCAAGCTCGGCGGCGGCCTTGTTCAGCTCACGCACCCGGTCCTGGGCATTGTGCAGTTTCAGCCGCGCCGCGGTGCCGCCAAAGGAGTTGGTCAGGAAAATATCCGAGCCACTGTCAACCGCGCCCTGATAAAGCGCCCGGATGTTGTCGGGCTGGTCAATGTTCCACAGCTCCGGAGGCTCTCCCGCCTCCAGCCCCATGTTGAAAAGGTTGGTGCCGGTGGCCCCGTCGGCCATCAGCCAGTCGCGCTCATTCAAAAGCCTGCTCAGCAAATCCATATCATCCAACCTGTTTTTCTGTGATCGAACGAAGCCGCCCGATCATTGCCCGAAGGCCGTTGCTGCGTTGTGCTGACAGGTGCTGGTCCAGCCCGAGCCGGCCCATCTCCTTCAGCGCATCCACCTCTAGCGCATCCTTGCAGGGCAATCCATCATAAAGCGCGTGCAGCACCGCGATCAGCCCGCGCACGATCATCGCATCGCTGTCACCGCTGAAATGCAGCACACCATCCTTGATATCCGGCATGATCCAAACCTGCGAGGCACAGCCATGCACCTTGGTTTCCGGAATTTTATGCGCCTCGTCCATCGCCGGCATTTTCTTGCCCAGATCGATCACATAACGGTAGCGGTCTTCCCACTCGTCGATAAATTCAAAATCCTCGACAATCTCTTCAAATTTTGCGCTGGCCATAGAGTCCGACTCCTTTTGTCGGGTAACTAAACCTTTGCCTGGCTCACGTCCAGCCCCATGTGGCGCTTTGCCCATGCCAGCGCCTCTTCCACGGTCTCAACCATCTGCATCGCGGGCAGTTCGGGCCGCTCGATCAGGATCACCGGAATCCCCAGCACCTGCGCGGCGGCCAGCTTGGGCCAGCCCCCATGCCCGCCGGCATTATGGGCGACAATCATATCAATCGACTGGTTGCGCAATTCCTCCACCTCGCCAGCCACATCGAACGGCCCCTGAATCAGCCGCAAACGGCCCCTTGGCGGGGTTGGCGGGTGCGGTGCATTGCGCGAGCGCACACAAAGCTCAATATCCGGCAGCCGGTAAAACGGAGCCAACCGGGCATTGCCCACCGCCAGCAAAGCCCGCTTCGCGCCGCTTTTTTCCAGCAATTTTGCGGCCCGCTCCGCATCCGCCGCCAGTTGCCAGCTATCGCCGGATTCAGGCCGCCACGGCGGGCGCAGCAGCCCGATATGGGGTTTGCCCCTGGCCGAAAGCGCCGCGCATTGCCACAGATCAGCATCACAGGGGTGTGGGGCCACCACCATAACACCGGCAGACGGGTCCAGCGCCATTCCGGCCGCTTGCAGCTTGGCCGCCAGCATCTCCGCCTCGCGCGAGCCAGCTATCAATGCTATTTTCACGGAACCATCCCTCCCGCCAGCCATTTGCGCTTTTTTGCCAGTAAATACCGGATGCACCTAAAGCTCAATGATTTTCACACCCTCGGCACTGGCTGAAAGCGCAATCTCGCCGCGCTTCAGGCGCAGGGCATCGCGGCCAAAAACCTCGTATCGCCAGCCTTTCAGCGCATGCACGTCGGGGGCTTCTTCCGAAGCGATCCGCTCCAGATCAGCCGCCGTGGCGATCAGCTTGCTGGCCACCCCCTCGGCGCCGGATTTGGCCTTGAGCAACACCCGCAGCAAATCGCCCAGCGCTTCATTGCCCTGCGCTTTTTCGCGCGGCTTGGGCGGCTTGGGCAGGTCTTTTTCCGGCAGCTCCATCCCGGCCTTCACCGCGCGCAAAATCCCCTCGGCAATCAGCCCCTTGCGCCCGTCCCGCAGCAAGCGGGACCGGCCCAGATCGTTCAGATCCTTTGGCTTGTTCGCCGCCAGTTCCAGCAGCGCGTCATCCTTGAACACCCGTGGCCGCGGGA
>WFQA01000143.1 GCA_015487255.1 Paracoccaceae bacterium
GGCTCAAAATCATCATGCGCCACCATCGGGTCCTCCACCGGGCTGCATCCGCATAAAAAGCGCCGCCCCTCCGGGCGCAGCCAGACCCCGCTCGGGTCGATCATCAAAGGCAGGCTCTCCTTGGGCGGATCCGAGCAGTCAAAGATGAAATTGCTGCGCTTTCGCGGCTCGATCGGCAATTCAATCCCCGCCATTCTGGCGATATCCGCCGCCCTTGGACCGGCGGCATTAATAAAGGCCCCGCAAGCGATGTTCTCGCCCGAAGCCAGCTCCACCGCTTTGACCCTGCCCGACCGCAGCCGCAAACCGACGACCTCATCCCTGATCCGCGTAGCGGCACTGTCCGCCTGATAACCCTGCATCAGCCCAACCCCGTCAAACCAGCCTTCGCCGGAAAGACCAAGGCTGGCGAGGGTGAGGTCATCGGTATTGAGATGCGCAAAACGGACTTTGAGCGCCGCAGGTGAAAGCAGGGTGATATCCGCCCCTGCCGCCACCTGCACCGCATGGTTTTCCCGCAAAACCTGCGCAGCGGATTCGGTGTTGGCGAGGTAAAGATACCCCTGCTCGCGCAGGTTCAGATCCAGCCCCCAGCGTGCTTTTGCCCCTTTGATGAACCCCGCCCCGAAGCGGCTGATCATCACATTGAGCGGGTCGGAAAACTGCTGGCGTATCCCGCTGGCCGAAAGCGCGGTCGAGCTGTGCTTGAAGCTCGGGTCGCGCTCGATCACCGTTACCGAAAGCGCTGGCGCCATCTGTGCAAGGTTCCAGGCAATGGCACTGCCAAGCACCGCCCCGCCACAGATGACAACATCACTGTGCTTCATCGGGGTGCGGATAATTGCTGAACCAGCCGCCTACCACCCTGGCGACCCGCGCGCCCGGGTCGTCACGCCCGGTTTTGGCCAGAATGGCTTTGGCATAACCATCGGCACTGTCTTCCGGGCGATAGCCGATATGCCGGGCATCTGCATTGCTCACCGCGCTTTGGGCATTGTCCGACGTGCCGTAAATCACCGAATAGGCCACGCGCGGGGCCAGCATGGCGGCCTCGGTCAGGCGCACACAATCGTCAAAGCTCAGCCAGCTCCACAGCATGCGGCGGTCGGCCGGCTCGGGAAAGCACGAGCAAATGCGCAGGTTCACGCTCTCCACCCCCCATTTATCCCAGTAAAGACTGCCGAGATCCTCGATAAAGCACTTGCTCATGCCATAAAACGTATCGGGCCTGTGGCGGCCTTTGGTGCCGGGCAGGCTCTCGACCTCGGCCATGCCCACCGCGTGGATCGAGCTGGCATAAACCACCCGCGACGCCCCGTAAAGCCGCGCGCCTTCATACATATGGTAGGCGGCGGGGATGGTGTCCGTCATGATCTCGTCAAAGCTCTGCTCGCGCGGCACCCCGGCGAAATGCAGGATGATATCCACGTCTTTGGTGATTTCCAGCGCCGCTTCGCGCTCGGAAAGGTCCATCACGATCAGCTCTTCATTCGCCTGCGCTTCGCCCATTTCCACCCGGTCCACCAGCCGCATATGGCTGGTCAGGTGCTTGAGGCCACGGCGCAGCTGGCTGCCAAGCGAGCCGGCGGCACCGGTGATCAGGATGCGGTTGAATTCGGGCATGTTAACCTCGTATATCTGAAAGGGTGGCTTTGGGGGTGATGTATTCGGGGTCGATCACAAGCTCGATCAGCGCGCCGGTGGTTGAGGCGGCGGCGCGGCAGAAAGCATCGGGGAAATCCGGCGTTTCGGTGACCGTTTCCGCATGGAAACCATAGGCCCGCGCGATGGCGCAAAAATCCGGGTTCTCGATATCGGTGAAGCTGGTGCGGCCCGGATATATGCGCTCCTGATGCATTTTGATGGTGCCATAGGTGCCGTTATTGACCACGATGATGACCGGCTGCGCCCTGGCCTGCATCGCCGCGCCCAGTTCCTGCATGTTCATCTGGAAGTCGCCGTCACCGGCAAAGCACAGCACCAGCCGCTCGGGGTGCTCGGCCTTGGCGGCAATGGCGGCGGGCAGGCCATAACCCATGGCACCGGATTGCGGGGCAAGCAGCCGCGCCCCGGCCCCGTAGCGGAAGAATTTATTGTGCCAGATGGCAAAATTGCCAGCCCCGTTGGTCAGGATGGCATCATCCGGCAACCGGCCCTGCAAATAGGCAATGATCCCCGCCATATCCACCCCGTGTTCGCGGATCGGCAGCACCATGCTCTGCTCATAGGCTTTGCGCTGCGCCTCGGCCCAGCCCTGCCAGCTGCCACGCAGATCAAGCCCGGCCAGCACCTTGCACAGCGCGTTTGGCCCGGCATGGATCGGCAAATCAGCCTGATAGATCTTGCCCAGCTCCAGATCAGAGGCGTGACTGTGGATCAGCGGCCTGCCAATGCGCGGCACGTTGAAAACCTGATAGCCGTCGGTGGTGTTTTCGCCAAAGCGGATATTGAGGGCAAAGATCAGGTCCGCCTGCTCCAGCGCGGCTTTCATCGCCGGGGTTTTGCCAAGGCCCGCATCACCGATATAGCTTTCGCAGTTGTTATCGAGCAGGTCCTGAAAGCGAAAGGCACTGGCAACCGGCAGGTTATTGCGCTCAGCAAAGGCCTGCAGATCAGCCCGCCCCGCACCCTGCCAACCGCCACCACCAATCAGCAGCAAGGGTCGCTCGGCGCGGCTGAACGCCTTTTGCAACCCATGAATCGCCTCGGGCGCTGGTGCCGCTTCGGGGATGTGCACCTTGGGGGCCGGCTTGGCTTTGGCGCGGCTGCGCAACATATCCTCGGGCAGGGCAATGACCACCGGGCCGGGGCGGCCTGACCGCGCAACCGTAAAGGCCCGGGCGATGGTCTCGGGAATGCGCGCGGCCTCGTCTATCTCTGTCACCCATTTGGCGATCGGGCCAAAATAAGCACGGTAATCCACCTCCTGAAAAGCCTCGCGCCCGCGCATATCGGTGCCGACCTGCCCGATAAACAAGATCATCGGGTTGCTGCCCTGCATCGCTGTGTGCACCCCGATGCTGGCATTGGTCGCGCCGGGCCCACGGGTGACAAAGCAAATGCCCGGCTGCCCGGTAAGCTGCCCGTGCGCACAGGCCATAAACGCCGCCCCGCCTTCATTGCGATTGCCGATCAGGCGGATGTCTTTATGGTCAACCAGGGCATCCAGCACCGCAAGGTAGCTTTCACCCGGCACACCAAAAATGGTTTTCACGCCCTGTTCTGACAGGCACTCCGCTAAAATCCCGCCACCGGTTTGCATGCTGCTCTCCTTGATCCTATGCCTAGACGATCACAGTTTGACGGGCAGGGAAAGCAAAATCCGCCATGCGTGGCAAAATGGGATTTATCCCGGATAAGCTTTTACCAAAGCTTGAGCCGGGATGGTGAAGCACCGCGCGGAAAATACAATTACAGGTCCCATCCGGGCCTGTCCCTATCAGCTATTCCCGTTGGTGTTGCGAAAACCACCCTTTCAGCGCCCGCAACATTCACCGCATTTTCATGGAACCGCCCTAAATTGCGCATATGCCTGAGCGGGCCAGCCATGGTCCGGGAGTAAATTGTGCCGGGCATACCAACCTGCAACACGCATAGCGGCCCGGCCAGAAAAGGGCTTGCCGTGCGGTGTAAGCCAGCGCCAGCTTTCGTGGTGTAAAAGCCCGGCCCGCAAGGCCGGCCCTACAACCGGCAGGCGGTGGTCAGAAAACCAAAAGGGCAGTGCCCCCGGCACAATCGCTGCAAACCCCGGCGCCACTCCCGCCAAAACCAGAGGCACAGGCCCTCACCCGAAATAGCACCAAGGCCCGGCGCCCCGCCGGCCCGTTTTGGCCTGCCACAAGCACGGCATTTCAGCGCGGCGCGGGGCTGATGCTGCCAAATAGTGCAGCCTAAAACGCGCCGCTGCCTAGCGCAAATCACCAAACAGCACCGCCGCCACACCCAGCAATATCAGCCCCGCCATGCTCCAGTTAAACAGCCGCAAGCGCCCCGGCGTGTGCAACCAGCGCGCCAGAATCATGCCAAACCACGCCCAACCCGCGGCAGAACTGGCCCCGGCTACCATCGCAACACCCGCCATGATAACCGCCCCCCGCACCGGTGCCTCGGGCGTTAAAAACTGCGCCGAAATACTGATACTCATGATCCAGGCCTTGGGGTTGACCCACTGAAAAGCCGCCGCCTGCCAATAGGTAAACGGCCGGCTCGCCGCCCCCGCCTCACCGGGCCGCCGCGCCGTGGCGATCTTCCACGCCACCCAGACAAGCATCAAAGCCCCGCCCCAGCGCAGCGCTTCGTGCAGCAGCGGTGAGCGGGCAAACACCTCGCCCAGCCCCAGCGCGATGGCAAAAATCATAAAGCCAAAGCCGGTGAACACACCAAGTATATGCGGCCATGTGGCCCGCAAGCCATAATTCACCCCCGAAGCGGCCAGCATCATGTTGTTTGGCCCCGGTGTCCAGGAGGCGGCCAGCAAAATGCCCAGCAGCGCAAGGATGGAATCTATCGACATGGGTTTTCCTTAGGTCAATGCGCCTGACCCTTTCAAGCTTTCACCAGCTTGTCAAGCGCGGCCTTGTCAAGCGCAAACCCTGAATCGATCCAGCATTTCTCCAGCCGCTTCAGCTCTGCCCCCAATGCCGGGCCGGGGGGAATGCGCGGTATCAGATCCGCCGCCTTGAGCGGAAACACCGCTGCACCCGCCGCTTTGATCCTTGCCACCACCGCCGGGTCGGCGGGCATGCCAAGGCTGGCACATTGCACCAGCATGGCATCCATCGCCGCCGCCTCGCCCAGCCGGTATCCGGCCTCGGCAAGGCTCGGCATCACCATGGCGCTCTCGATATCCTTCAGCCCCCGCGCCTCAGCTTTGGAGAGCCGCCAGCGCGCGCCCACATCCTGCCCGCCAAGTGCCGCCAGCCGCCGCAACCAGCGGATAGGGGTGCCCGCCTCGATCTCGACAAGTGGCGCGATAAACCGCGCATCCGCCCCGGGCAATATCCGCCGCAACACGCCGGTCTGCATCATCATCGCCAGCGCCGGGGCCGGGTCTGGCGCGGCCAGCAGTTTGCGCATTTCCGCCCCGACCCGCTCCGCCGAAAGCCCCTCCAGCCCGTCGAGATTGGCCGAAATCGCCGCAATCGCCTGCATATCCGGCCCCTGCATCGGGTCACAATAAAGCGCATAAAAGCGAAAATAACGCAGGATTCGCAGGTAATCCTCGGTGATGCGCTCAAAGGCATTCTCGATAAAGCGCAGATGGCGGGCGCGGGCATCCTCCAGCCCGCCAAGCGGGTCAATCACCTGGCCCGACGCCGCCAGATAAAGCGCATTCATGGTAAAATCCCGGCGCTTGGCGTCATCCTCGATATTATCCGAAAACGCCACCACCGCACGGCGGCCATCACTGGATACATCCTTGCGAAAGGTGGTGATCTCGTAACCCACCCCATGCATAACCACCGTCACCGTGCCATGCCCGATCCCGGTCGGCACCACCTTCAGCCCGGCTTTTTGGGCCAGTTCCATCACCACGTCCGGCGCGGCATCGGTGGCAAAATCCACATCCGCCACCGGCAGCTCAAATATGGCATTGCGCACACAGCCCCCCACCGCCAGCGCCTTATAGCCCGCCTGCTCCAGCAGCTCAAAGATCGGCTGCGCCGCTTGCAGCCATTTTGCCCCTTCAATCTTCATACCCCCCGCACCCTTTCCGCCAGATTGCGGATTATCCGCGCACTTGCCCCCCAGATATAATGCGGCCCGTAGGGAATGGCGAGATACCCCCGCTCCACCCCCTGCCAGCGCCGCATATGCAGGTGCATATTGGCCGGCTCAAGCAGAAAATCCAGCGGCACGCCAAACACCTCCTCCACCTCCGCCGGGTCCGGCAGCGGGCTGAAATCGCCCCGCACCAGCCCGACCTGCGGGCTGATCTCGAACCCGGTCACGGATTCGTGGTTCTGCAACACCCCGAGCCGCTCAACCCTTTCCAACCCGATTTCCTCATGCGCCTCGCGCAGCGCCGCCGCCCAGAGGCTGGCATCACCCGCCTCCACCTTGCCACCGGGAAAGGCGACCTGCCCGGGGTGGTTGCGCAAATGCGCCGCCCGCCGGGTAAAGATCACCTCCAGCCCACGGGGCCGCTCCCGCAGTGCAATCAACACCGCCGCCGGGCGGAGCTGGCGCGGTGGTGGGCGCAGGTCGGGGGCATAGTCAAAATCCGACGAAGGCAGCCGCGCCGGGCGGGCCAGCGCGGCGCGGATATCCGCCGCGCTAATCATCGGGCCAGCCGCAACAAAGCGTCAACATCCAGATGCATCTCGATATGGCGGGCCAGCGCATCAAGCGTGGCCTCCACCCCGGCACTATAAGCCACCTGCGCCCCGCCCGCGCCCAGCGCCCGCAACCATGCATCGCGAAAACCATCCTCGGCAAACAGCCCGTGCAGGTAGCTGCCCATCACCTGCCCGCCGGCATTCTGCGCCCCCTCGGGCTGGCCCTTGACCATAAAAACCGGCCGCCCGCGATCCACCCCTTCAGTGCTGCCGATATGGATTTCATAAGCGCTGAGTTCACACCCCGAAGCGATATGGCGCGCCCTGATCCGGCTGACCTGTTTTTGCGGCACCATGGTGGTGACCACATCGAGATAGCCAAGCCCCGCAACCTGCCCGGCCGGCCCTTCAATGCCTTCGGGGTCGTCTATCAGCTTGCCCAGCATCTGGTAGCCACCGCAAATGCCCAGCACCCTGCCGCCCCGGCGCAGATGGGTGTGCAGGTCCA
>WFQA01000144.1 GCA_015487255.1 Paracoccaceae bacterium
CATCGCCGTAACCGGCGGCAAACACAAAGGTATCCACCGCGCCGTCATTGGAGCCGTAAAGCCGGTCATTGCCCGCGCCGCCATCCAGCGTGTCATCGCCGTTTTCGCCAAAAAGCCAGTCATTTCCGGTGCCGCCATTGAGCACATCATTACCGCCGCCACCGCGCAGATCATCGCTGCCCGCATCGCCGTTCAGCTCGTCATTCCCGAGATTACCGCGCAGCTTGTCATCACCTTCACCGCCGTTCAGCACGTCATTGTCGCGCCCGCCATAAAGGAAATCATTGCCCGCTTCACCGTTCAGCAGATCCGCTCCGTTATCGCCAAACAGCACATCTGCGCCATCACCACCGTTTAACGTATCATCGCCATCCTTACCCTTAAGCCGATCATCGCCCGCATCGCCGTTGAGCATATCATTGCCGGTGCCGCCATTGAGACGGTCAGCACCGCCACCGCCCAATAACGTGTCATTGCCTGCATTGCCGTAAATGTAATCAACACCATCCAATGTGGCAAAGCCACCATCGCCAACCAGGGTGTCGTCGCCATCACCGCCAAACATCACGTCGCTGCCAGACCCACCGGCAAGCATATCATCCCCAGCCCCGCCTTTGAGCCGGTCATTGCCGGAACTGCCGTCCAGCGTATCATCACCACCAAAGCCATAAAGCCGGTCATCGCCGTTGCCGCCAGTAATGCTATTTGCCTCGGAATTACCGGCAAGACTATCGTCAAATCTTGAGCCGATCAGGTTTTCGATACCGATATAGCTGTCGCCGGCTGCATCTCCGGTGTTATTTTTCGGCGAAGACAGATTTGCAACCACCCCTTCTGTGGCCGGCAAATAGGTGACGGTATCATTCCCCGCGCCACCATCCATAACATCCGCGCCGGCACTGCCAACCAGTAGGTCGTCACCTGCAAGGCCCAATAGCGTGTCATCATCAGCCGTTCCGGTTAGAACGTCATTTCCGGGAGTGCCGGTGATCGCCGACGAGCCGCTGGAAAAGATCTGACCAAAAACACCGGTGCCAAGATCGGTTGCACTATCCTGGCCATCGGATTCCCAGATTACAACAATTGACCCATCAGCCAGCGCAACAACGCTTGGCTTTTTCTGGTCGCCATCGGTGTAGGTGTTTATCAAAAATTCGCCCCCGTCCGGGGTGCCATCCGCATTATAGCGCCGACCATAAATATTATAGATTGCGTGCGGATCGCTAACTTCATCCCCTTCCTCAGCACTCCATGTCACCAAAAACCCTCCATCAGGAAGGGCCAAAACATCTGAAAATTTCTGGCGGCCTGCCGTGGTGGTATTGACCTGAAATTCACCCCCAACCGGCACTCCGGCCGCATCAAAAACCTGGCCATTTATATCGAATTTACTGGCGTTCCCATTATAGGATGACCACGTAACCACAAATCCGCCATCTGCAAAGGCGGCAACGGATGTCTCGGTTTGAAGGCTCTCGGTGGTTGTGTTTATTTGGAATTCGCCACCTACGGCTGCGCCTGTGCTATCATAGCGCTGCCCATACACACTTGCCGAAGTGCCATCCTGCCATCGGGAGGTCCATGTTATAAGGAGTCCACCATCCGCAAGGCTTGTAATGGCGGGCAGTTCCTGATGGTTGTCCGAGTAGGTATTGACACGAAACTCGCCCCCCAGAGCAACACCGTTGGCATCATAGCGCTGTGCCGCGAACTCCGGAAAGCCGCTGCCATCTTCATAGGTTTTCCATGCCACCACGAACCCGCCATCGGGAAGCCCTGTTGTCACCGGCTCTGACTGAAAGCTTGCTGTTGCGGTATTGACCTGTAAGGTGCTGCCCACAGCATTGCCATTGGCATCAAAGCGCTGCGCGAAAATCTCGTTATAGGTATCGTTAGAGACATATGCGCGCCACGTCACCACATAACCACCATCCGCGAGCGCGGTTACATCAGACTGAGCCTGCGTAGATTGTGCCACATCGGTATTGACCTGCGTTTCCGCTCCCACCTTCGCACCTGTGCTGTCATAAAGCTGGGAAAAAATTGCCGGTCCGGCCCCTGCCTGACCAAAGGAAGACCACGTAACAACAAACCCGCCACCGGCAAGCGCGGCAATTTTAGCCTCACGCTGATCTCCGGCCGTAAAGGTGTTCACTTGAAATTCAGCGCCTATCGGCAGGATAGATTCCATTTCCAGTTCCTTTGAGTTGCTAAGTGTTAACATTCTTCCACTGGCTGCTGGCTCACACCTCGGGGGAGCAATGCTCCCCCGAGACTCAGAGTGCCGCCAGCAAACCTCCACTGTTTAAAAAACAAAATCCGCCTCCGTAAATGTGGTGCCGAGGGTCATGTCCTCGATGTAGAGCACATCCCCCGCCTGGCCACCCGGCGCGCCGGAAAGGTCAAACTTCACCGCGCCCCAGCCGGTTTGGCTGGCATAGCTCAGCGCCTCGGCCGCATCGGCAAAGCCGTAGGCCGAAAGGTCGATCTGGTCCATGCCATCCTCAAACCCGCGCACCCGGTCATCGCCGTAACCGGCGGCAAATACAAAGGTATCCACCGCGCCGTCATTGGAGCCATAAAGCCGGTCATTGCCCGCGCCGCCATCCAGAACGTCAGCACCGTTTTGGCCGAAAAGGAAGTCATTTCCGTCACCGCCATTCAGCGTATCATTGCCGGTGCCGCCCTTTAGCCGGTCATCACCGCCATTGCCACTCAGCGTGTCATTGCCCGCACCGCCGTAGAGATAATCCGCACCATCCAAGTCAGAAAGAGCAGCACCCACTGTGGCAAAACCACTACCGCCAACCAAGATGTCGTCGCCGTCACCGCCAACCAGCACGTCGCTGCCAGACCCACCGGCAAGCTTATCATCCCCAGCACCGCCGTAAAGCCAGTCATCGCCTTCACTGCCGTTCAGCACGTCATTGCCGCCGCCGCCCTTAAGGTTATCATTGCCCGCGCCGCCGTTCAGCGTATCTTCGCCGAGGTTGCCGCGCAGCTTGTCATCGCCCGCGCCACCATTCAGCACGTCATTGCCAGCACCGCCAGAAAGCCAATCATTGCCCGCATCGCCATTCAGCAGATCTGCCCCGTTACCGCCAAACAGCGCATCCGAGCCATCGCCACCACTCAGCAGATCATCACCATCGTCACCCTTAAGACGGTCATCGCCCGCGCCGCCATTCAGCGTATCATTGCCGGTGCCGCCCTTTAGCCGGTCATCACCGCCATTGCCACTCAGCGTGTCATTGCCCGCACCGCCGTAGAGATAATCCGCACCATCCAAGTCAGAAAGAGCAGCACCCACTGTGATAATACCATCATCGCCAGCTAGAATGTCATCGCCGTCACCGCCAATCAGCACGTCGCTGCCAGACCCTCCGACAAGCAAATCATCCCCAGCGCCACCATCAAGCCGGTCATCACCACTACCGCCATCCAAGGTATCATCACCTCCACGACCAAAGAGGATGTCATTCCCTCCACGGCCAAAAATGGTGTCTTTCCCTTGGCGTCCTTCCAAAGTATCCGCACCCTCAGTGCCTTCAATGGTTTCGTAAATTGGGTCGATGGTAATAACATCGTCAACTGGCCGACCAATAACTTCGTCAACTTCTGGAAGGGAAGGTGTATTGACCTGTGTTTCCGGTCCGCTTGTGGTTGGTGTCGCCATGGTATTTTACTCCTGAATTAACTATGTGTGGGCTGAACCAGCCGTCTTTTTCGATTGTGAGATACTTGGAAAAGCACGGCTTGAACGCTTGAAATATCTCGTTAAAAAACAAAATCCGCCTCCGTAAATGTGGTGCCGAGCGTCATATCCTCGATGTAGAGCACATCCCCCGCCTGGCCACCCGGCGCGCCGGAAAGGTCGAACTTCACCGCGCCCCAGCCGGTTTGGCTGGCATAGCCCAGCGCCTCGGCCGCATCGGCAAAGCCGTAGGCCGAGAGGTCGATCCGGTCCATGCCATCCTCAAACCCGCGCACCCGGTCATCGCCGTAACCGGCGGCAAACACAAAGGTATCCGCCGCGCCGTCATTGGAGCCGTAAAGCCGGTCATTGCCGGTGCCGCCATCCAGCGTGTCAGCGCCGTTTTCGCCAAAAAGCCAGTCATTTCCGGCACCGCCATTGAGCGCATCATTGCCGCCACCGCCGCGCAGATCATCGCTGCCAGCATCGCCGTTCAGCTCGTCATTCCCGAGATTACCGCGCAGCTTGTCATCGCCTTCTCCGCCGTTCAGCACGTCATTATCGCGACCGCCATAAAGGAAATCATTGCCCGCTTCACCGTTCAGCAGATCCGCTCCGTTATCGCCA
>WFQA01000145.1 GCA_015487255.1 Paracoccaceae bacterium
CGCGCCGGTTGGTCAGGGGGCGGTGCAGGTATTGCGCCACCCGCGGGTTTGCTGCTTCCACCACCCCGAGGCGCACCAGCAATGCCGCCATCACCGCTTCCGAGGCGCGGTGGTGGCCGTCCTCGATTTTCAGCGCAATCCCGATGCCGCGTTCGGGCAGGATGGCCACAAAAACACCTTCCGCCCCGGTTTTTACCACGGCTTTTCCTGCCGCCGCCAGCATCAACTCAGAACAGGCCCGGCCCCTGCCGGCCACCAGCAAAGGGTGGGCCAGCATTGCCGCGATCAGGCGCCTGGCCGCGCCCATTCTGGCTTTGCCCAGTTTTTCGGGCCGGGCCATGTGCGCCATGGCCTGCGCCAACTGCCCAACGCCAAGGGTAAAATTCGGGGCCGAGCAGCCGTCAATACCATGGTTTTTCGAGGCCGCCCCCGCCATCTCCTCAACCGCCGCTTTCACGGCTTTTTGCACCGGATGATCCAGCTCGATATACTCCGGCCCGCCGCCCAGATGTTTGTTCAGGGTCAAAAAACCGGCATGCTTGCCCGAGCAATTGTTATGCAACTGGCAGGGCGGCTCGAATTTTTCGCGCAGCAGGGCGCGGGCCTCGAGGTCATTCGGGGTTTGCACCCCGCAGCGCAGGTCCGGCTCCCCCAGCCCGATTGCCTTCAGCCAGTCACCCGCCAATGTGGTGTGCATATGCGCGCCCTGGTGGCTGGCGCAAGCCAGGGCCAGATGCTGGCTTTTTAGCCCCGCCACATCAGCCGCACCGCTTTCGATCAGCGGCAGGGCTTGCAGCATTTTATAGGCCGAGCGCGGAAATATCTCCATGCCCGCATCGCCCCATTTGGCCAGCACCCCGCTGGCATCACACACCACCACATGCCCGCGATGCAGCGACTCCAAAATACCGTTTCGGTGCAGCTCCACCAGTTTTGCCGCGTTACTCATGGCACGGATTCCCTCGAAAATAGGCAAAATCACGCCCGCAGGGGCAAAATTTCACGATTTAAGGCTGGTAATAAGCCCCGGTTTCTATTTAAGTTACGGCTGTAAACGAGCAAAACACAAGCCGCTTGTGAACGCCCCGGAAAAACGGGGGGCAAGCGGCGTTATCGGTTTGAGCAGGAGCCCGGAAAATGGTTAGAAAATATGTAATTGGCCCGATAATGGTTGCCGCGCTGGGCGTGGCAGCTGCAATGCCGCTACAGGCGCAAGAGCTGGCCATGGTTGATTCCGAAACCGACTGGAGCGTCTATGTGGCTGACAGCCCAAAAGAATGCTTCATTGTTTCCAAGCCCACCAGCTGGTCGGCCCAGCGCGACGGGGCGGCGGTTACGGTGCGCCGTGGTGATATCCGGTTTTATATCTCGCTCATCCCGGGTGAGCAGGTGGAAAACGAACCAAGCTTCCTTGCTGGCTATCCGCTGCGCCAAGATACACCGGTAGAGATGAAAATCAAGGATGCCACTTTCAGCCTATACCCCAATGCCGATATCAACGCCGAATATGCCTGGCCCCGCCCGGAGGATGACAGCAGGCTGATCGCCGCCATGCGTGATGGTGCTGAAGCCATGGTGGTTGGCACTTCGGCGCGTGGCACGGTCACCACCGATACCTTTTCGTTGATGGGTTTTACTGCGGCTTATGAAAAAGCCAAGGAAATGTGCCGGTAAACCGGCTGGAAACCCTCGGCCCAAACCGTTACAATTCAGCGCCTCCTGCCCAAAGCAGGGGGCGCTTTGACTTTAAGGAAACCCGATGAGCGCGCTTACCCCAGACCCCAAAACCATGCCTCGCGTCGATGCCCCGGCAGAGCGGCAATCCTTGCTTGGCCTGCCCCGCGACGCCATGCGCGACGCGCTGATCACCATGGGCACCCCCGGGCGGCAGGCCAAAATGCGCACAAACCAGCTCTGGAGCTGGATCTACCAAAAAGGCGCGCAGGATTTTGGCGTGATGACCAACCTCGCCAAGGGGTTTCGGGCCGATCTGTCGGCGCATTTCACCCTGGAGCGGCCCGAGATCGTGACCCTTCAGGTCTCAACCGACGGCACCCGCAAATACCTGCTGCGCATTGCCGGCGGCCATGAGGTCGAGATGGTCTATATCCCGGATGAGAACCGGGGCACCTTGTGTATTTCCTCGCAGGTGGGCTGCACGCTGAATTGCAGTTTTTGCCATACCGGCACCCAGAAACTGGTGCGCAACCTGAGTGCTGGCGAGATCGTGGCGCAGGTGATGGTGGCGCGCGATGATCTTGAGGAATGGCCCGAGGATGGCACCCCGCACGAGGGGCGCCGGCGCATTACCAATGTGGTGCTGATGGGCATGGGCGAGCCGCTTTACAACTTTGAAAACGTGCGCGATGCGATGAATATCGTGATGGATAACGAGGGGATCTCGATCTCGCGCCGCCGGATCACTTTGAGCACCTCCGGGGTTGTGCCCGAGATCATGCGCGCGGGTGAGGAGATCGGCTGCCTGCTGGCGATCAGCTTTCACGCCACCACCAATGATGTGCGCGACACGCTGGTGCCGATCAACAAAAAATGGAATATCGAAAAGCTGCTGGAGACGCTCAAAGCCTATCCGCGCCTGAGCAATTCCGAGCGCATCACCTTTGAATATGTGATGCTGAAGGGCATAAATGACTCTGACGATGACGCGCGGCGGCTGGTGCGGCTGATCTCCGGCATTCCGGCCAAGATCAACCTCA
>WFQA01000146.1 GCA_015487255.1 Paracoccaceae bacterium
AGCGCCGGTCGAAACGAGAAAGCGCGCCAAATCGTCAACCCACAACAAAGCGCGGCCGTCAAGATTAAACGTGTTGTCAGATACTGTGCTCCAGTTCACTCCATCCTCGGTGAAAAGGATGCGCTTTTGGCTATCGGTCACCGCCAGAAACCCATTGGCACCTGCAACAACCCCGGTCTGAAATGAATTGCCTAAGCTAACAGATACAGTCCAATTCACCCCATCTGGACTGGTGCAAAGCAACGCATTGGCGATCCATGAGTTCATTGCGGCGAACAGGCCGAGCGGCTCTGACCACGTCAGGCTCTGCTCCCAATTTCCCAACACACCACCCACACTGGTGGCGCGCTCGGTCCAGTTTTTGCCATCGCTGCTTTCCATCATTTGGCGCGATCCGGAATCGAGCGCCACGAATTTCGACAGTGCCGGCGCGTAAGCCAAAAACGCCCAGCCCCGGACCGTGGCGTTACCATTACTCCAGTTCAAGCCATCTGCAGACCACATGGCGTGTGGTGCTGCCGTACCGACAACCACGAACAACGCCAGATCATCCGACCACTCAACAGCCTGCCAGCTTCCGGCAATGGTGGAAACTTCTGTCCAGACAACCCCGTCCGTGCTCTTTGCAATCGTGGTGCCGCTGGCATCATCTGCCACAGCAATGAACATCTTTTTGGCGGGGGACCAGCACACTGACCGCCAGTTTCTCACCGGAATGGAATGGCTGGTCCATGTAATACCATCGCGACTGGTAATGCCAGTACCAGTGCTTTTAAGCCCTGCGATAATCCGCAGAGACGGGGCGTAGGCCAGCACATAACCGCCACCCTCGTTAACCTGCTTCCATTCGCGCTCCGCGCCGGGGTCGGGGGTGAGTTTTGGGCTAAGGGTTACTGCAATCCCCCGGGCCGCCATATCCAGAGCCGCCCTGGCAAGTGCGGCGTCATCTGGCGTACCGCCAAAAAGCGGTTGATCAAACAAACGGGTGCAGGTGCGGGCAGCGGCGCGATCAAGCGTATGGCTGGACCATTGAACGGTGTTTGACTTGTCGCGCACATAGGGTCTGATCTGCCCCTGGGCGCAGCGCAAATCGTTAACAAACCATTGCGGGTGCAGCGTTACCATGTTGGTATTTGGGGCCAGCGCCACCAATTCATCCATCGCCGCGATATAGTCGGTTTCGGCGGTGAGGACATGGCGGTTTTCCGGCTGGGCCTCGCCATCGGCATTTTGCGACTGCGGCAGCGTGTCAAACCCAAACTCACCGGCGTCCGGGTGGAAGGCGACCGCGCGTATGTTCCCTTCGAGGTCGCCAACCACCCTGAATACCTCGGCGGTGATTTGCGGCTGGCTGCCAAAATCAGCCACCGGCAGGCGCTCAAACACGATATAGGCGGTGCCGCGATAGGCGGGCGTATTGGCGCTGCCTTCTTTGGCCACAATCAGCTCGTCGGGCAGCTGGGTCTCGTCCCCCATGTATTTGCGGATCACATACTGGTTTTGATCGATCTCTTTGCCGCCCGCCCAAATGCGGCCGATATGACTAACCGGCCCTTCGCAAAGTGCCACGGCGAAATTCATATAATAGGCATATTCGGTAGTAATGTTTTTCGGGCCACCCTTGCCTCCTGTTGCACGCTCGGTGACCTCCTCCTCAAACCGCGTCGCCCAGATTATATTTCCTGACATGCGGCTGCGGCCCCACAACATATTGATCGGTGCACCCTCACTTGAGCTGGTAATGCCCTGTGTTTTCAGGCGCGGACCCTCCGTACGGGTGGGCGGTTTCAGCAGGCCGTTGATATACTCTCCGGCCACCGCGCCGATCGCACCGCCAATGGCAGTTGCCACAGCCCCGCCAATCGCACCACCAATGGCCTGCCCGAGAGGTATCAGCAAAATTTGGGCCATCAGGTTACATCCTCCGGCAGAGGAAATTCAAACGCACCAACGAGCATTTTCATCCAGCTTTTAGTGATATCCACTTCCATGACCGCGCGGTCATGATAGGCGTGGATCAT
>WFQA01000147.1 GCA_015487255.1 Paracoccaceae bacterium
CCTCTTGATGACTGGGATATCCGGATTTTTTCGAAGCGGTTTTTCCGCCTCTGCGCCGGATAAAATTGTTAACTCTTGGTATAAAAAGGGCGCATCCGAAGATGCGCCCTTAGATTGGCTACACGATCCTAGCGGAACGGTGGGGTGTAAATCAGGCCACCTTGGGTCCAGAGCGCGTTCAGACCACGCGACAGGCCAATGGCGGTGCTTTCACCGATGTTGGATTCGAAGATCTCGCCGTAGTTACCAGCAACAGAGATCGCACGCACTGCCCAGTCAGCATCGAGGCCGAGCATTTCGCCCAGGTTGCCTTCGGAGCCGAGCATACGGTTGATTTCCGGGTTGTTGGTGCCGGCTGCCATTTCAGCAACATTGGCTTTGGTCACACCCAGCTCTTCAGCTGTGATCAGCGCGTTCAGAGTCCAGCGGACGATATCGCCCCAAGGCTCGTCACCTTCACGTACCAGCGGGCCAAGTGGCTCTTTGGATACGATTTCAGGCAGCAGCATGTGCGCGTCCGGGTCCTCGAAAGAAGCGCGGGTCGCGGCCAGAGCCGATGCATCGGTGGTGAAAACGTCACAAGCGCCCGAGAGATACTGCTGCTGGGCTTCCGCGTTGGTTTCAATCGGCACAGGCTCATAGGTCATGCCATTGGTGCGGAAATAGTCAGCCAGATTCAGCTCGGTGGTGGTGCCGGTGGTGATACAAACGGTAGCGCCATCCAGCTCGGTTGCCGAAGAAACACCCAGATCTTTGCGAACCATGAAGCCCTGGCCGTCATAGTAGTTCACACCGGTAAAGGTGAAACCAAGGTCAACATCGCGGGTGAAGGTCCATGTGGTGTTGCGTGCCAGCAGGTCAACTTCGCCCGAAGACAGCGCGGTAAAACGCACTTTCGAGGAGAGCGGAACAAACTGAACAGCGTCGGAATCGCCGAGAACAGCAGCAGCAACGGCGCGGCAAACAGCAACGTCAAAGCCTTCCCAGTTGCCGTTTGCATCCGGAGCGGCAAAGCCGACGAGACCGGTCGAAACACCGCATTTCAGCACGCCGTTTGCCTTTACGTCATCAAGGGTGGCAGCAGAAGCAGCACCGGCCATAACGCCAACAGCGGCGATTGTGCCTAGTAGTAGGGATTTTTTCATTTTTACCTCTTCCTGTGGTCCCGAAAGCTCGGGGTTCTGACACCAATTGCCAGAATCAAAATTAAAATGTGCGGCCCAAAAGGACAGACACCGGATTTTGAACAATTCAGAGCGCTCTGGTCAAGCGTTCATTCATAAATGTTATATTGGGTAAGCTATGCTTACTTTGTTTTGGTTGTTTTTCGGCCTGCCGCTGGCGTAACGCCAGAACAATAGCTGAACAAACGGACTCCCGGCGTGGCGACAGGTTGTCAAGTTCACATTCTTTTTGATCGAACGAATCGTCGCATTGTTGAGTTGATGCAAAAATCAGATTTCACCCTAAGCTTCAATAACACCCCTCCGAAAGGTCAGTATCGTTTACTTTAAGTGTTCGTTTGAATCGGCAATCCACCAATATTCTTTGCGGATAACGGCGACCTGCACCTGCTTGCAGCTATAAAATGTCAGATTTTTTCAAAAAACCGCATGGAATTTCGAGTCTTGGGCAGTAATGCCCCCCAAAGTCCCAATTCCAGTCACGGCCGAGCGGGCAGAATGCAATCTAATCTATATCAGACCCAACGCACGCTCAACCAAAAGGAAAGCGTCATATTTTGAGTCGGCATGTTTTTGCGCTTCATCATCCACGCCCCATTGCTCGGCCTGCCAGTTTTCATCAAGCCGGGAAAGCGCCCAGGCCTCCGCCGCAGCCAGCCGCCCCCTGGCCACAGCCAACCCCAACACCAGCGAGCCAGAAAGCGTCACCCAGTCATAAAGCGCCTTCAGGGCAAAGCCTTCATGGGCCTGCACCGTGTTTTCCAGCGCTTTCAGGCTGGCTTCGGGCTGTGGCACATGCACAATACCATTGGTGATGAGCAAGGGCGCATCCAGCACTTCAGCGCTCCAGCCCAGCAGCGGGTCCCATGCCTTGCTTTGGCGACGGGCCAGCTCCACCGGGCTTTCGGCGCGATAGCAAAGCAGGTCATTCTCGCCATATAACGCCAGTTTGGCAATAATCTCCGCCCGCTCGTCCACCGCCTGATCCAGCCCGGCATGGGCAAACCGGGTATAGGGCATTTGCTGCAAGTCCACCTTGCCCTCAACCGCCTGCCACTCACCGGCAATCGCCCCGGCCAACCGCCGGCCCGGCACGATCAATGGCCGTTTCAACGGGGTTTTCAGCTTCCGGCCATCAAGGGCAACGGTATAGCCACCCGCTTCAGCCAGCACCTCTGCCTGTTGCCAAAATCGCTTCAGATCAAACGCCATCACCCTCTCCAGATTTCCCGCAACGCGCCAAAAAGCTCGGCAAAATCGTCAATGATGATATCCGCCGCGCCAAGGCGCGAAACCGGATGGTAGCCCCAGCTCACCCCGATGGTGGCAAACCCGGCGGCGCGGCCCATTTCCATGTCAAACTCGGTATCGCCGATCATCACCGCGCCTGCGGCCTCGGCCCCGGTTTCGCTCAAGGCCTGCAACAGCATCGAGGGGTGCGGCTTGCTTTGGTGGTTATCTGCGGTTTGCGAGGTCAAAAAGAAATGTCCGAGATCATGGGCGGCGTAAGCATGGTCCAGCCCCTGGCGGGATTTGCCGGTCGCCACCCCCATCAAAACCTCGTCAACCCTGTGCAGCCGCTCCAGCTCGGCCCGCGCGCCGGGGTAAAGCGGGGTTTTGGCCTCGCCGCCAAGCTCGGCGCGCAAATCAAGGAATGTCTGCTCGTAATGCCGGGCCATCTGCCGGGTTTCATCCGCATCCAGCCCCGGCAGCAGCCGCGCCACCACTTGCCCGAGCGAAAGGCCGATGGTGGCCATCACCTCATCTTGCGAGGGCAGCGCATGGCCGGCGGTCTCAAATGCCCGCTCCATGGCCATCAGGATAAACGCCTGACTGTCCATCAGCGTGCCATCCATATCAAATATGACCAGCTTCAATTCACTCATTCGAATATCGCAAACGGGTCTTTGGGGGCCCATTTCAGATCCCAGCCAAACAGGTCCCAACTGCGGGCCATATGCTCGGGCAGCGGGGCCTCAAAAAACATTTCCTTGCCGCTGAACGGGTGGGTGAAGGCAATGGAGCGCGCATGCAGGTGCATCTTGCGGCTGATGTCTCCGCCAATTTTCGCCCCCCAACCCTCGCCGTCATTGCTTTGCTTGTTGCCGCCATATTTACCGTCACCCACAACCGGGCAGCCGATCTCGGCCATATGGGCGCGCAACTGGTGGGTGCGCCCGGTAACCGGCACCAGCCCCACCCATGTGGCGCGGGTGCCGATGGTTTCGATCAGGGCATAATCGGTGGTGGCGCGTTTGGCACCCGGGGTTTGCTCCACCTCTTCGGGGTGGATGCAGTGCATCTTTTCCCCCGCGCCGTGCGGGCCGTGGCCCGAGGCCTTGAGCAGCCCGTATTGAATGGTGCCGACCCGCTCGGGCAGCCGCCCGGCGACCAGCGCCCAGTAAATCTTGCGGGTCGCGCGGTCCTGCAACACCTTGGAAAATGCCTTGGCCGCACGCCCGGTGCGGGCCAGCAGCAACACGCCCGAGGTGTCCTTATCCAGCCGATGCACCAGTCTGGGCTTTTTCTCCTCGCCGAATTTCAGCTCCTCGGCCAGCATGTCAATATGGATATCATGCCCGGTGCCGCCCTGGGTCGGCAGCCCGGCGGGCTTGTTGAGCACAATGAAATGCTCATCCTTAAAAAGCACCGCGTTTTGAATCATTTTACGGTCGGCATCAGTGACTACCGCAATGTTGCGCTCGCGCAGCGCCTCGGCATCGGGCAACGGAGGCACCCGCACATTCTGCCCGGTTTCCAGCCTTGTGCCGGGCTTGACCCGCCCCTTTTCCACCCGGATATCCCCCTTGCGGCACATCTTCTCGATCCGCCCCTGGCTGATATGCGGGAATTGCCGCTTGAACCAGCGATCCAGGCGCTGGTCCTGGCCATCTTCGTCAACCGTCAGGTTTTGCACGCCACTCATGATATCATCCTTGCAATTGCCATGCCTGCAACCAGTGCCAGCATGGCCAAAATAACCGATCCGCCCATATAGATCGCCGCCGCGCCAAAGCGACCGCGCTCCAGCAGGAAAAACGCATCCAGCGAATAGGCCGAAAAGGTGGTGAAGCCGCCCAGCACCCCGGCCATCCAAAACGGCGCAAAGCGGGCAAAGCCGCCATCCATGCGCTCCATCAGGTAAATCGCCGCCACCCCCATGAGGAAGGCGCCGATAATATTAACCAGCATCGTGCCGTAAGGAAAGCCGCTGCCCAACAACCGCAAGGCCGCGCCGCCGGCAAGATAGCGCAAAACCGCCCCGATCGCCCCACCCAACGCCACTTGTAAAATTACCGGCATAGCGCCCCTTTCATTTGTTGCGCTTGTCGCGCAAGCGGATGAAATAGTCGAGCCGTTTTTTCAACTCGCGCTCATGGCCGCGCTGGGCGGGCAGATAATAAACCCCGCGTTTCATCCCGTCCGGAAAATAATTCTGGCCCGAAAACCCGTCCTCGGCGTCATGGTCATATTGATAGCCATCGCCGTAGCCCTGCTCTTTCATCATGGCCGTGGGCGCGTTGAGAATAATTTTGGGCGGCGGCTCGGAGCCGGTTTTTTTGGCTGCCGCCATGGCGTTTTTATATGCGGCATAAGCGGCGTTGGATTTGGGAGCGAGCGCCAGATACATCACCGCCTGCGCCAGCGCCAGCTCGCCTTCAGGCGAGCCGAGCCGCTCATAGGTCGCCCACGCATCTAGGCATTGGCGCTGGGCTTCCGGGTCCGCCAGGCCGATATCCTCTATCGCCATGCGGGTGATGCGCCGGGCCAGATAGCGCGGGTCCTCCCCGCCGGTCAGCATGCGCGCCAGCCAGTAAAGCGCGGCGTCCGGGTCCGAGCCGCGCACCGATTTATGCAGGGCGGAAATCAGGTTGTAATGCGCCTCGCCGGATTTGTCATATTGCGCGGCGCGCCGGTTGAGGCGCTTTGAAAGCGTTTCGCGATCCGCCTTGCCCTGCCAGCTAAAAACCTGCTCCAGCATGTTGAGCAGCGCGCGGCCATCGCCATCGGCCATTTCCAGCAGGGCGTCGCGGGCCTCGGGCATGAGCGGCAGCTTTTTGCCCAGCTCTTTTTCGGCGCGCTGGATCAACAGCTCCAGATGCGCGGGCGTCAGGCGGTTGAGCACCAGCACTTGCGCACGGCTCAGCAGGGCCGAGTTAAGCTCAAAGCTCGGGTTTTCGGTGGTGGCGCCAACCAGCGTGATGGTGCCATCCTCCATATGCGGCAAAAACCCGTCTTGCTGGGCTTTGTTGAAGCGGTGAATTTCATCGACGAAAAGCAAGGTGCCCTTGCCGTTTTGCCGGCGCAGTTTTGCGGCCTCAAACACTTTGCGCAGGTCCGGCATGCCGGTGAAAATCGCGCTGATTTGCACGAATGTGAGCTCGCCCTCATCCGCCAGCAGCCGGGCGATGGTGGTTTTGCCAACCCCCGGCGGCCCCCAAAACACCAATGAGGTGAGGTTGCCATGCAGCAGCATCCGGCCCAGCGGGGCATCATCCCCCAGCACATGGTCCTGGCCGATCACCTCGCCCAATGTGGCAGGGCGCAGCCTGTCCGCCAGCGGGCGCGGGGCTTTATCGGCTTGGCTTGGGGTGTCAAAAAGATCGGGCATGGGGGCAGTTTATTCCGCCGGCAGGGCAAAGACAACAATCAAGCCAAGCAGAGCCGCCAGGGCAAGCGCAAATGCCATTTCGCCATAATGCCGGTTTTGCCGCGCCACCAGCGCCGCGATCAGCGCCTGCATCATATAATAAAACGCAAAGGTGCGCGAGGCGATGCTGATCACCTGAAAAATATCAAAGGCCCAGATCAGCGCGATGGAAAACGCCACCAGCACCGGATAGGCATGGCGCTCAATGATCCGGCCTCCGCTTTCCTCCACCACCAGCCCGCCCGCGCCCACCGTATCGGCAATGCCCGCCGAGAGCTGGCTCATCAACGCCGCCAGCACCAGCAAAAAGGGCAGCACCAGAGCCACATGGCCGGTAATGCCGATAATCGCGGTTTCATCCGGCTTGCCGCCGGGCAGATAGACCAGCACCGGCACCACCAACGCCACAAATGCCAGATAGATCAGCGCGCTGGAAAGCTGCGCCCAGCGCATGGTTTTGATCCGCACCTCGCCGGAATAGCTGCTGGCGAGGTAGCGCGAGGTCTCAAACCCCTGCACCACCAGCAGCATGCCGCCAAGCATGCGCAGCCGGGTCCATGGGTCCACATCATCGGCCACCAGATCGGCCCGCCACACCCCGTTGCCCAGATTATGCCAAAACAGGGCAACCAAAAGTGCCGCGATAATCGAAAGCTTGATCGAAACCGAGATCGTCTCCACCACCTCCAGCCCGCGCAGGCCGCGCACATAGCCAATGGCAGCAATGGCCAGCAAGATGATGGTGGCCAGCACATCCTC
>WFQA01000148.1 GCA_015487255.1 Paracoccaceae bacterium
CCACGGTTTCCACCAAATACGGGCCGGTGAAAACCGACCATATCCTGTTTATCGCCTCGGGGGCGTTTCACATCGCCAAACCAAGCGATCTTTTGCCCGAGCTTCAGGGGCGGCTGCCGATCAGGGTGGAGCTGCGCGCCCTGACCGAAGCGGATTTTGTGCGCATATTGACCGAGACCGACAATGCCCTCACCCTGCAATATACCGCCCTGATGGCCACCGAGGAGGTGGCGGTGAGCTTCACCTCTGATGGCATTGCCGCATTGGCCAAAATCGCCGCCGAGGTCAACCAGTCGGTTGAAAACATCGGCGCGCGGCGGCTTTATACCGTGCTGGAGCGGGTTTTTGAGGAGCTGAGCTTTGAAGCCCCGGACCGCAGCGGTGATCAGATCACCGTTGATGCGGGCTTTGTGGAAACCCATCTGGGCGAGCTGAGCCGCAGCAGCGATATTTCGCGCTATGTGCTTTAGGAAACCCCTTGTTACTATATTAAAGATTGCCTGCTTAAAAAACCAAGCGTAGGATTGAGTCGATTCTTCATACATCAGGAAAGTGAGATAATGAAAAAACACATTTATATGGTTTCCACCGCACTGGTGATCGGCATGGCCGCACCGGTTGCCGCACAAGATGATTTTGCCGGTTTTTCCGAGGGAATTCTGGCCATGCTCGGCAGCCAGGGCGCGGATATTTCCTATGATGCCCGCAATGTCGGCGCGGATGGTTCGGTTGAGTTTATCGGCTTTTCGATGATCTCCCCCGATGGCATGTCCAGCGTGCAGGCGGATTGGATTAAAGGCGTGCCCTCGGCAAGCACGCCGGGGCAGGTGACCTTCACCCTCTCTCCTTCGGCCAGCTTCAGCTTTACCGATTCTGAAACCGGTGAGCACATCATCAATATCAGCAATTCCGGGCTGGTGGCCACGCTGGATGGAATCACCAGCGGCCAGGATGCCGAAGTTCTGAATTTTTCGGTGGTGGCCAACAGCCTTGGTTTTACATCGGGCAACCCGAATGACACAGTGCTGAAAGCGCTGGATGTCACTTTCTCGGATCTGAACCAGACGGTGGCTTTCTCGCCCGCCAGCAAATTGTTGCGGGCTGAATTTGGGGTTTCCCTGCTCAACCTGATCTATGATCTCACCCCGCCCGATGGCACCCAGATGGCCAGCAACGGCCAGGTGGTCGATCTGCAGGCCGCGGTGCAGATCATTGCCGATGATAACGAACGCAATTTCATTGATTACCTGAGCGGTGCCACCACCGCCTTTATCGAGATGAGTGCAGGTATTTCCACCGCAACCGCCAAGATGCTCAGCCCGGAAGCCCGGATCGCCTACTCAGCCTCCTCCGCCAGCACGAATATCGAGCTGCGCGCCGAAAACGGGCGGCTGGATTATGCGCTTGAAGGCGGGAGGGCCGAGTATAGCTTTACCGAAATCAATATAAACGGCACGCCAATTCCACCATTTGATATGGCGATTGACGAGGCGGCAATGAAGCTGAGCATGCCAACCGTATCCGATGGCACATTTGAGGAAGCCAATGCGGTGATCGCCATGCGCGGTGTGCAGCTCTCGGAATCACTTTATGAGATGTTTGATCCCGGTCAGCAAATCTCCCGCGATCCGATCAATGCGGTGGTTGATATCAGCGCCAATGTGATGCCGAAAATCGACTGGAACAACCCCGATGCGGCATTTGGCTCGGGCAACCCGGACGATATTGCCGAGGTGCAGGATATCACCATCAACGAAGTGCTGTTTACCGCCGGTGGTGCTGAAATCACCGCTGAAGGTGGCGCGGTGATTGATAATTCCATGGGCTTTCCCTTCCCGACCGGCAAGGTCACCATTACCGCCGCCGGCATTCAGGCGCTGGCCAACGGGCTGGTTGCAATCGGCCTGATCCCGCAGGATCAGGCCGGGATGATGATGGGAGCGATGATGGCCTTTGCCCGCCCGGGAGAGGTGGCGGACGAATTCATCTCCGACATCGAGTTCAGCCCACAAGGCATTACCGCCAACGGGGTGCCGTTGCCGATGTAAGGCAGGCAAAAACCAGTATAAGGCCGCGCTTCATGTGCGGCCTTTTCTTTTGAGGTAGACATAATAGGCCCCACCGCCGCCATGGCGGATGTGGGCCGCGCTGATTTGCAGGATCATCGGGTGCATATCCGGCGCGCCGAGCCATTGCGGCAAGGCGTGGCGCAGCACCCCGGCGCGGCTGGGCATGATACCGATTTCTTCGCGGCTGGTATTGCCTTTGCCGGTGATCACCAGCACCAGCCGCAAGCCGCGCGCATGGCTGGAGCGGATAAACCCCCGCAGCGCCCCATGCGCCTGCGCTGCGGTCATCCCGTGCAGGTCAAGCCGCGCCTCGGGGGCTGATTTACCCTTGCGCAGCCGCTCATGGGTGCGCCGGTCCAGGCTTTGCGGGGTGCGCGAAAGCGGCTGCATCGGGTCCGGCGCCAGATCATAGCGCAGCAGGGCCTCCTTTTTGGCCCCGGATATACTGAACGGTTTGAGCGGGCGCGAGGCTTTGACGGTGGGTGGCCTGGCCGCCGGTGCCGATGCCGGGCTTGGCGCTGCCGTGTGCAGGGGCCGGGTAGATTTTTTCACCATATCCCACAGCTTCTGGTCAGCTTCGGAAAGCGGTTTGCGGCGGCGCGGCATTTCAGTGCGCCTTGAGCCGGGCCGCGGCGGCATTGGGCACAAGGGTGATCAACTCACCGGAATACTTGATCTGCCCGGCCTGCTCCCCGGCTGCCCTGCCGGTGCCATAATATATATCCGCCCGCTGCGCGCCATTGACCGCGCTGCCGGTATCTTGCGCCACCATCAACCGGCTGATCGAGGCCGCGCCCGCATTCATCCGCACCCAGACCGGCGCGCCCAGCGGGATGTAGTCAGCATCCACCGCGATCGAGCGCAACGGCGTCAGCGGCACTTGCAACGCACCAATCGGGCCAAGTTCGTCGGGGATATCCAACTCCTGAAAAAAGATGAATGACGGGTTGTGCTGCAAAGCCGCCACCGCCGCCCCGGGGTTGGCCAGTGCCCAACTCCGAATCCCCTGCATGCTGATCTGGTCCCCCCGCAAAACCCCGCGTCGGGCCAGCTCGCGCCCCACCGAGCGATAGCGATTACCATTGCGCCCGGCAAAGCCAACCCGCATCGTGTCGCCATCCTCCAGCCTGATGCGCGCAGAGCCTTGAATATGCACAAAAAACGCATCCACCGGGTTATCAAGCCAAACCAGCTCCAGCCCGCGCCCGTCAAGCAGGCCGTTTTCGATCTCGGCGCGGGTATTCCAGGCAACCCCGGCCTGCACCTCGGGGGGCAAACGGTAAAGCGGATAGCGGAAAATATCGGTCCGCCCCCGCGCGCCGGAAAGCTCCGGTTCAAAATAACCGGTAAAAAGCGCCGGGCTGCCGGTGCTGATCTTTACCGGGGTGAAATTTTGCTCAAAAAACGCCCGGGCCGGGCCGGGGCCTGATCTGGCCAATGTGCAGACCTTATCCCAATCGCGCACAAAAATGGTTTCGGTGCCGCGCATTTTGGTGCAGCTCTCACGAAAAACCTGCAAGGCCGGCTCGAGGTCATCACCCTCCCAGCCGGGAATGGCGCCAAAGGCAATCTGGGTATAGGTGGCAGCCGAAAGCGCACCGGGCAGCAGCATGGCCGCTGCCCATAGGGAGGTTTTGAAAAACCCCCGCATTATTCATCGGTGGCGACAAGCAGCCAGTTGGGGTTGTCGGTGCCCATCAGACGGGCGAATGTCCAGATATTGGTCTGGCGCTTGATCTCGTCGGGGTTGCCCTCAACCACATTGCCGGCTTTATCTTTCACCACCGAGGTCATCTCGCCAACAAAGCGCATGGTGATCTCGCCTTCTTTTTCAGCGGGGTCAAAGCGCGCCGATTTGAGCGAGATTTCACGCACACCGATAAAGGTGGCCTCCACTTCCAGCCCCTTTTCCTCGCGCTCATGAATAACCGCGGCGAAGCTTTCATAAATATCGGGCGCAAGCAGGCTTTCCAGCAATTTGAGATCCCCCTCCTCGAAAGCCATGAGGATCATCTCGTAAGCCTGGCGCGAACCGGCAACAAATTCGCGCACCGAAAAGCTGCGCTCCGCCCGCTTCATCTCGGCCAGGGCCCGGCCGGTCGGGCTGTCTGCTTCGGTAAAATCGGCGATATCGGGGTCTTCGGTGCCCTCGATCACATCAAACCGTCCGGCACCGGGTTTTGGGCGCTCGCCGGGTTTTGGCTCGAAACCCTCGCGGGTGCCAAGCACCGACAATAACCGCATGACCAAAAACACCGCAACCGCGGCCAATATAAGAAGTTGAACCATAGATCCCATCATTGCGCCTTTTTTCACCTTTTTTTGCCCCGGCAATGGCGCTGGAGCATTTCTGTTCCTATGTAAGCATTGCGCCGCTGCAAGTCTATGGTCACAAAGCGGCAAAATTGCGAGGTGAGCAAAATGTGGTTGTTTTTGGTATTGGTCGGGGTGCCGATCATAGAAATCGGGCTTTTTATCCAGCTTGGCGGCTTCATCGGCCTGTGGCCAACCCTTGCCATTGTGGTGGCCACCGCGCTGATCGGATCGTTTGTGCTGCGCCGACAAGGGCTTTCCACATTGGAAGAACTGAAGCGCGCAGCACAAACCGGGCAAAGCCCGGCCGGGCCAATGGCCAATGGCGCGCTTATTCTGATAGCCGGAATTCTGCTGCTGACACCGGGGTTTTTCACTGATGGTATCGGGTTTTTGCTGCTGGTGCCGCCTTTTCGTGCCCTGCTGATCCGCTGGATCGCCGCGCGCGCCCAGATGAAACTTTATGCCGCCGCCGCCAACAGCCCCAAAGCCCCCGATATTATCGATGGCGATTTCGAGGTGGTGGATGAAGAAAACGAGCCGGGAGATTCCGGCTGGACCAAACGCCCCTGATCCAGACAGGCCCAAAGCCCGTATTTACTTCTCCGCCCTATATTGTGACCCGCGCCCAGAGATGCTAAGCGGGAAAATGAATATTAACAGCGAGGATTAACCCATGGCAGAAGAAGCCAAACCAGCCGCCACAGCAAATTCCGGTGAAGCCCAGCAGCCACCAAAGCTCAAGGTTTTGTCACAATATATACGCGATATGTCATTTGAGAATATCGCCGCGCAAAAGAGCAAATCACCCGCTTCGCAGCCCGCCTTCAATGTGCAGGTCGGGCTGGATGCGCAAAAAAAAGACGGCAAGCATTTTGAGGTGGTGATCAAGCTGCAAGTGACCGCGACCAGCGGCGAGGACAAGCTTTTCATTCTTGAAATCGACTATGCCGGGCTGTTTGAGATCGACAATGTGGCCGAGCAGCAGATGCATGCGTTTTTGCTGATCGAATGCCCGCGCCAGATCTTCCCTTATCTGCGCCGGATCGTCAGCGATATCACCCATGATGGTGGCTTCCCGCCGCTCAATCTGGATTCGATCGACTTTTTGCAGCTTTACCGGCAGGAATTGCAGCGCCGCGCGCAGGAAGAGGCCAAAAGCGCACCGAAAAACTAATCTTTCCAGAGCGTTTCGCCGCCCAGCGCCTTGATGAAGGCGTTATGGGCGGCGTTTTCATCTTCGGTCAGCCTTGCGGCCAGCGCTTCGGGGCGCTTTGGTGGGGTATAGTCGCCGCTTGGCGAAGTGCCGGTATTATCCTGCACCACTTTCAGGGCAAAATCGGGCTGGCGCCCGCCGACAAGCTCCAGATAAACCTCGGCCAGAATTTCGGAATCGAGCAAGGCGCCGTGCAGGGTGCGGTTGGAATTATCAATGCCAAAGCGGCGGCAGAGCGCATCGAGCGAGTTTTGCGCCCCGGCGAATTTTTTGCGGGCGATCAGCAAAGTATCCAGTGCTTGCGGCATCGGGATCTGCGGGTGGTTGCACCATTTCAGCTCGGCATTGAGGAACTTCATATCAAAAGCCGCATTGTGGATCACCAGCCGGGAATCACCAATGAAATCAAGGAATGCCTGCGCGATATTGGCAAAAACCGGCTTGTCGGAGAGGAATTCGGCACTTAACCCGTGCACGGCAAAGGCTCCGGAGGGCATATCGCGCTCGGGGTTGATATATTGGTGATAGGTTTTGCCGGTCGGCATGTGGTTGAGCAGCTCAACCGCGCCGATTTCTACGATCCGGTCACCGCTGAACGGGTCCAGACCGGTGGTTTCGGTATCGAGCACGATTTCACGCATTTTCTTTTTCCAGCTTCTCGATCAGGGCTTTAACCTCGGCTTTGGTGTGATCCATCCCGCGGGATGTGTCAAAGACAAAATCCGCCAGCGCGCGTTTTTCGGCGTCGGGCATTTGCCGGGCGAGAAAGGTGGCAAACAGTTTTTCATCCATGTTTTTGCGTGCCACTACCCGCTCTTTTTGCATTTCGGGCGGCGCGGTGACCACCAGCACATAATCCAGCCAGCTTTCGGCATCCGTCTCGTAAAGCAGAGGGATATCAAACAGCACCAGTGGCGCGGCGCGGTTGGCGTGCAGAAACGCGCTGCGGGATTGCGCCAATATCGGTTTGAGTGCCGATTCGATCTTGGGCAGCAGGGTTTTATCATCCCTGATCAGGGTTTTGAGGATGTTGCGGTCAACAAAACCCCCGGCAGTGGCTTGTGGCGCGATTCTGGCAAGCTCGGCCACGGCCGCGCCCATGGGGGCGTAAAGCGCGTGCACCACGGCATCCGCATCCCAGACCGGCACACCAAACGCCTTGAAAAACCCGGCGGTGGTGGATTTGCCCATGCCGATCGAGCCGGTCAGGCCAAGCTTGATGCTCATCGGTCCAAAACGGCCATGCGCAGCCCTTCATCAACCTCGGGGCGGTGGTCAAACCACAGCTCAAAACCGGGCACGCCCTGATGCAGCAACATGCCAAGCCCGTCAACCACCGTCAGCCCAAGCGCGGCGGCCTGCTCTAAAAACGGGGTGTTGAGCGGGGTGTAGACCAGATCACTCACCGTGGCGGTTTTGGGGGCGGCTTCAAGGTTGATCAGCAAATCAGGCTGGCCCTGCATGCCCAGCGATGTGGTGTTTACAATCGTCATCGCGCCATCGACTGCGTCTGAAGCGCGGTTCCAATCCACCACCTGCACTTTTGCGCCGAACTGGTCGGCCAATAATTGCGCCCGCTGCCTTGTGCGGTTGGCAAGGCGCAACTCGCCCACCCCTTCATTCAAAAGCGCCGAGATAATCGCCCGCGCCGCGCCGCCCGCGCCCAGAACCAGCGCCGGGCCGATGCGCGGCTCCCACAGTGGCGCGTTTTGGCGCATGTTTTGGATAAAGCCATAACCATCGGTATTATCGCCCCGGATCGAACCGTCTTCCTTGAAGGTGATGGTATTGACCGCACCAATCAGCGCGGCACGGTCGGTCACGCTATCGGCCAGCCCCAGCATCGAAACCTTGTGCGGGATGGTGATATTAACCCCCCTAAAGCCAAGCCGGGGCAGGGAACGGATGCCGCCAACAAAATCAGCCGTGGAGAGTGAAATCGGAATGTAATATCCGTTGATTCCATAGCGTTTCAGCCAATAGCCATGCAGCAGGGGCGAGCGGCTATGACTGATCGGAAAGCCAACCACCCCGGCCAGTAATGGCGGTTTGTTTTCAATTATTTCTGACAAATGCCTTTTCCTCGTAAAAATTCCAGAACTTCCAGTAATGGCAGGCCCAATACGCTAAAGTAGTCCCCCTTGACCGATAAAAACAACTGCGAACCTGATTTTTCAAGCTTATATCCTCCCACTGTTGTAAACAGATCATCCCCGAGATCGGTAATATAGGCGTTGAGAAAGCTGTTGCTGAAACTGCGCATGGTCAGCTCCACCCGGCCAACAAAGCGCCAGACCGGCACGCCATCGGCATAGATCACTGCGGCCGAAAGCAATTGGTGGGTATGGCCGCGCAGGGTTTTAAGCTGCGCCTTGGCCTCGGGCAGGCTGGTGGGCTTATCAAATATTTTACCTTTAAAGACCAATATCTGATCTGCCCCAAGGATAACACGGTCAGGGTTTTGGCGGGCGATGGCTTGGGCTTTTTTCTCGGCAAGGGCATCGGCAATATCGCGCGGCCTGGCCGTTTGTGCCAACATGGCAGCCTTTATCGCGGTTTCGTCGATATGTGTTGGCTGACAGGCCACCTCAACGCCGGCATTTTGCAGCAATTCGCGGCGGATGGTGGATTGAGACGCCAAAATAAGCGGTTGGTTCATAAAAATCCTCGGTGGATAAAATTGTGGATAAAACCAAAACATCTACAGAGAAAAATTCTTGCATTAATTCTATCACGGTTTTTCGAATTTACCGCAAGAATTATCCACTGTGGATGAAATTTTTTTAAATCACCCGTCCTGTGGAAAAATAGTGGAAAAGCCAGTTAAATCAGGTGCCGCGCGGAAATGCCACCATGAATAACCCGGTGAATATAATTTCAATTATGGTAATCCCCATGATTCATGGGTATCTACTACCAAAACTACTTTTCTTAAATATTATATTTAAGAGGGAATGGATCAAAGATCATGCGTAAAGATAAAAAACTGCTGAAAACCCTTGCTGGAGAAAGCCAGAAAGTGCCTCCGGTCTGGATCATGCGCCAAGCCGGGCGGTATTTGCCCGAGTATCGCGAGCTGCGCGCCACAGCGGGCGGGTTTTTGGACCTGTGCTATAACCCGGAATTTGCTACCGAGGTAACCCTGCAACCGATCCGGCGCTTTGGTTTTGATGCGGCGATCCTGTTTGCCGATATATTGCTGGTGCCGCAAGCGCTGGGTATGAAGCTGTGGTTTGAAACCGGAGAAGGGCCGCGGCTGGAGCCGGTAAGCAACATGGCTGAGATAAAAGCGCTAAAACCGGTTGAGGAAATTCACGAGACATTAAGCCCGGTTTATGAAACGGTAAAGCGGCTGTCAGAAGAATTGCCGG
>WFQA01000149.1 GCA_015487255.1 Paracoccaceae bacterium
GTCAAACATGCCTGGCGAGGCGGTCAAGGCGCAGCCGGTGGCGCTCGTCGGTCAGGGCGCGGGCGGAGCCGAGGGTGGCGAGGATCACCGCCATGCCGGTGGCACCGGTGATCAGGAACATCACCAAAAGCTGGTATTTGACCGCCTCGCCCGGGTCCACCCCCGAGAGGATCTGCCCGGTCATCATGCCGGGCAGCGAGACCACACCGATTGCCGCCATGGCGTTGATGCTGGGCATCATGCCGCTGCGCATCGCCTGGCGGATAAACGGCCGCATCGCCTGCCATTTGTCCGCCCCGAGCAAGAGCTGCGCCTCGATCGCGCGCTGTTCGCGGTTCAGCGCGGTATGGAGCGTATCAAGCGACAGGCTGATGCCGGTCATGGCATTGCCCATGATCATGCCCAGAAGCGGCAGCGCATAGCGCGGTGCCCACCATGGCTCGGGCTGCACCAGCACGATGAGTGCCACCAGCGCCACCACCCCGACACTGGCCCCCATCGCCGTGCCACCTATCGCCAGCCCGCGCCAGCCTTTCAGCCGCCGCTCCTGGCGCGCCCATATCTCGCGCGCGGCAAAGCTGGCCATGAACAGCGCCACCAGCAGGGTTAACCATGGCGACTGGATGGCAAACAGCCATTTGAGCAGCAGCCCGACCAGCAAAAGCTGCGCCACCATGCGGGTGGCCGAAAAGGCAAGATTGCGGGCAATGCCAAGGCGCAACCAGACCGAGATCACCCCGTTGAGCAGCAAAAACACCGAGGCCAGCGCGATGTCAAAATAACTGAGTTGGATATATTCAGCCATGCGCCACCTGCCCGAGCTGCCCGTTCTCCAGCACAAAATGCCGGTCTGCCAGCCGGTCCGCCTGCGCCGGGTCATGGGTGACGATGATCACGCTCACCCCTTTATCCACACAGCGTTTGAGCCGCGCCTCGAACAGCGCGGTATTCGTCGCATCCAGCGATGCGGTCGGCTCGTCCAGCAGCAGCACTTCGGGCTGGTGCTCGAGCAGGCGCAAAAACGCCAGCCGCTGGCGCTCGCCCGAGGAAAGCCGCGCCACCTCCCAGCCCATGGCCTTTTCCGGGATGCCAAGGCTGGCAAGATCAACCACTTCGGGCTGCTCAAAATGTGCATCCACCCTATCGGCCCACCAGCCGCTCTCGGCCGGTAAATAGGCCACCTTGCGCCGCCAGTCCGGTGCGGGTGTATCACGCCGCGCCCCGCTTTGGGTGGCCAGCATGCCTTCATTTGGGTCAAGGTCGGCAATGGCGCGCAGCAGCAGCGATTTGCCGCTGCCAGAAGCACCGGTGATGGCCAGCACCTCGCCATTGGCCAGATCGAGATAGACAGGGCCGATATGCAGACGGGTGAGGGCTTTGATCTCAAGCATTTTCGGCCTTACCGGGGCAGGAAGGCAAGCCGGAGGGCCCTGCCGGATGTTGTTAATGGGAAAACACGGATGCTCATGCCCCACGCTACGCCGTGACAGGCCGGTTTCATAGCCCCTTTTGCGCGGGTTGGTTGATTTATGGTTTCAAGCCGGCGGTGCCGGGCCATGGCCCGGATTTGTGGCATTCAGCGTTGCAACACCCGCTGGATCTTGGCAACGGCCTGTGCGCGATCTTCGTGCAGGTCGATCAGTGCTGCCAATCGCCCGTCAGCCTTGAAAAGAAACACGCTGCTGGTGTGCTCGACCGCATAATCCGCCCCTTCTCCCTCCGCCCCTTCTCCCAGCGTGTAACTGGCGCGAAAACCGGCAACCGCCTTGTCGGTTTCGGCAAGGCTGCCGCGCCAGCCGGAAATGGCCGGATGAAAATGCTGCATGTATTGCGCCATGGCCGGGAGGGTATCGCGCCCCGGGTCAACCGTGATAAAAACGGCATTGAGCCTTGCCGCATCCGCGCCCAGCCCGGACAGCCATGTCGAGATATCGGACAGGGTCGTCGGGCAGACATCAGGGCAAAATGTGTAGCCAAAAAACACAAGGCTCGGCTTGCCCACCAGCCCTTGCGGGGAGACCTCGGCACCGGTGTGGTCCTGCATGGAAAACGACATTTCACCAAGCGGCAAGGGCAGGCGCGGCAGCGGAGGCGCCGCACCGGGGCCGCTGATCTGCCACCAGCCGGGCAGCAATAGCGCGCTGGCAACCGCCGCCCCGCCCGCCAGATAAGCGGCAAAAGCACGCCGCGAGATCATTGGCCCGGGCCGCGCGCGCTGGCAGCAAGCACCGGCACCCGGATCTCGACATTGTCACCGTTTTTGAAGATCAGGGTCAGGTGATAGTATTCGCCCTCTGCCAGGGGGCGGTCGAGCTGCATCAGCATGATATGCAGCCCGCCTGGCTCAAGGGCGATGCGCGTGCCCGGCAATATGTCGATATCACCGGCCGGGGCCATCTGGCTGACCCCGCTTGCGCTGGTCGAGGTCTGGTGGATCTGTGCCATGGCGGCGCGCCCGGTTTCAACCCCGGTCAGGGTTCGGGTGCCGCTGCCGGTATTGTGCAGCTCCATATAGGCCACACCGGGCCGGTTCTCGCCCATGGAGGCGCGTGACCACACCTGCTCGGCGATGATATTTTGCTGATCCGCCGCCAGCGGGGCGGGGAAGGCGGCAAATAAGGCAAGGGCGAATGGAATATGTTTCATCTGGTGCTCTTTGGGTTTTCGGGCGCGGTCATATCCGGCCGGCGAGATCTTCGAGAATGGTTTCGGCGCTGGTGCCGTATTGGTAATTGCGGATATACGCTCCCCGGGGGTCAAACAGATAGACACTTGAGGAATGGCTCATGGAATACCCGTCCGGGGCATCTGGCTCGTTCGTCCTGGCATAAAAAATGTTGAAGCTATCGCTGGTGGCCTCGATCTGCTCGGCTGTGCCGGTCAGGCCAACCAGGCCCGGGCTGAAAAACCCGAGATAGCTTGCCAGCACCTCGGGGGTATCGCGCGCGGGGTCGATGGTCAC
>WFQA01000150.1 GCA_015487255.1 Paracoccaceae bacterium
GTCAAAGACCCAGGCAGCAAGAGTTGCGCCATCATCGATTCCGTATTGGATTTTGATTATTCATCCGGCCGCACCGATACCAGATCCGCTGATAGGGTCATCGCTTATGTAAAAGCCGAAGGGCTGGAGGTGGAATGGTTGCTGGAAAGCCATGTGCATGCCGACCACCTTTCCGCCGCGCCCTATATCCAGCAGCAGGTAGGCGGCCAGATCGGCATCGGCGAAAACATCTCGATCGTGCAGGATGTGTTTGGCAAAGTGTTCAACGCCGGCACCGAATTCCAGCGTGACGGCTCGCAGTTTGACCGGCTGTTCAAGGAAGGCGACAGCTTCAAGATCGGCGCGCTTAATGTTGATGTGCTGCACACGCCCGGCCACACCCCGGCCTGCCTGACCTATGTGGTGGAGGATTCGGCTTTTGTCGGCGACACCATGTTCATGCCCGATTTTGGCACCGCGCGCTGTGATTTCCCCGGCGGCTCGGCCGAGACCCTTTATAATTCGATTCAAAAGATCCTCAGCCTGCCCGACGAGACCCGGATTTTCGTTGGCCATGATTACAAAGCCCCCGGGCGGGACGAATTTGCCTGGGAAACCACCGTGGCCGAGCAAAAGGCCAAAAACGTGCATGTGGGCGCGGGCAAGGATGAAGAGGCGTTTATCGAGATGCGCACCAAACGTGATGCGGAGCTGTCACTTCCCAAGTTGATCGTGCCTTCAATTCAGGTTAACATGCGCGCCGGTCAAATGCCCGAGGCCGAGGATAACGGGCAGGTTTATCTGAAAGTCCCCATCAATGTTCTTTAACCTTTTCAAACCCAAAAGCAGCCAGCAGGTTGGCGCGCTCACCGTTACCGAGCTGCACCCGCGTTACACGGTCACCGGGCAAATCTCGGTGGCTGATGTGGCCGCGATCAAGGCCGCGGGTTACGGCGCGGTCATGTGCAACCGCCCCGATGGCGAAGCGGCCGGGCAGCCAAGTGCAAAGCAGATCAAACGCGCGGTTGAAAAGGCGGGGATGAAGTTTTTTCATGTGCCAATGAGCCGCTCGCTGGAGCCAAACACGCTGCGCGATTTCAAAGCGGTGGTGCAGGATGATGCGAATGGCAAGGTCTTTGCCTATTGCCGCACCGGCAATCGCAGCACCATGCTGTGGAAAGCGGCCAAGAGCTAGGCGCATGGGGGAGGGCACATATCAGGCCTGGCTGAAATGGAGCCTTTATGCCCTGTCGGGCTACTTCTTTGCGGTGGCGGCTGTGCATCTTGTGGGGGTGAAAATCCCGCTGCTGTTTGTCTATTTCAACGTGCCTTCTTATGCCTATCAGGACCGGATCATCTCTTTTCTGGCCCTCGGCTGGGGGGTGTTTATCTTGACAGCGGCGCAGAATATCGCGGCCAGCAAGGGGTTTGTGCGCGCGCTGATCATTGCCGGTTTGCTGGCGGTGATCTGGCTGTCAATCAATAACAGCGTGACCGATTTTGCCGCCATCGCGCCGGGGCTGTCCCCATGGGCCTATTGGCTGCAAACCGGGGGGCTGGGGGTGGTCGTTCTTTGGCTCTACTGGCTTTATCAAAAGAGTTTTTCCTGAGCTACCAAACCGGTTTGCGCTTTTCAAAAAACGCGGCCACTCCTTCTTTGGCGGCGGGGGTTTCCCATGTATCGGCCAGCGCCTCGATGGTATGGGCGATCACCGCATCATCAATCACCGGCCCGAGGGAGCGCGCCAAAGCCTTGGCCGCCGCCACAGCGCTCGGGGCGGCGCCCAGATAGGGTTTTACCTCCGCCTCCACCGCCAAATCGAGATGCTCGGGGATCACCACCCTGGCCAGCAGCCCCAGCGCCCTGCCCTCGGCCGCCTCGAATATCCGGCCAGACATAAACACCCGCCGCGCCATCGCCTCACCCATGCGCGCCAGCACATAGGGCGAGATGGTGGCGGGCACCAGCCCAAGGCGCACCTCGGTCAGCCCCAGCTTCACCCCTTCAGCCGCAATCGCCACATCACAGACCGAGATCAGCCCAACCCCGCCACCAAAAGCATTGCCCTGCACCCGGCCAATCAGCGGTTTGGGCAGCTCGTTAAACGCCCGCAACATGCCCGCCAGCTTGCCCGCCTCAGCCATGCGCTCAGCCCGGCTGGCGGTCATTTGCGCCTTCATCCAACCAAGGTCGCCCCCGGCGCAAAAGCTGGCTCCGGAGCCGGTCAGCACCACCACCCGCACGTCAGGGTCCGCGCCCAGCCTGGCCGCCGCCTCTGTCAGCTCGGCGATCATCTCGCCCGACATGGCATTGTGCTTCTCCGCCCGCGTCAGCGCCAGCAGAGCCACGCCGCGCGCATCTTTCTCGATCTGAATCGTTTTCATAAAACCTCCCAAGGGTGGGCTTCAGCCCACCAACCCTTTCGCAAACCGCGCCACCTGCGCCAGCCGCGCCATGTCCAGCCCGCTCTCATAACCCAGCTCATCCAGCCGCCGCGCCACCTTCAGCGTATCCACATTGCCCTTGGCTCCCGGCGCATAGGGGCAGCCGCCAAGGCCGCCTATCGCGCTATCAAACACCCGCAGGCCAAGCGCAAGGCTGGTCTCGATATTCGCCACCGCCTGCCCGTTGCTGTCATGAAAATGCCCGGCCAGCCTTGCGGCCGGCACCTGTTGCAAAACCATCTCCAGCATGGCCGATACCCGCTCCGGCGTGCCACTGCCGATGGTATCGCCAAGGGAAATCTCGTAACACCCCATATCGACCAGCGCCTTCGCCACCCGCGCCACATCAACAGGCCTGGTCGGGCCATCATAGGGGCAATCAACCACACAGGAAACATAACCCCGCACCGGCACCCCGTCTGCCCTGGCCGCTTCCATCACCGGCAAAAACCGCTCAAGGCTCTCTGCAATGCTGCAATTTATATTGGCCTGTGAAAACCCCTCCGAGGCCGAACCAAAGATCGCCACCTCATCCGCCCCGGCCATGCGCGCTGCCCGGTAGCCGCGCATATTCGGGGTCAGCGCCGCATAAGCCACACCGGGCTTGCGGCTGATACCGGCCATCACCGCCGCCGCATCCGCCATCTGCGGCACCCATTTGGGAGAGACAAAACTGGTGACCTCGATACGGTCAAAACCACAATCGCTGAGCCGGTCAACCAGCGCAATCTTCTCCGGCGTGGCAATCATCGCCTTTTCGTTTTGCAACCCGTCACGCGGGCCAACCTCAAACAAGCGCACAAAGTCAGCCATCCGGCACCTCGTAAAAATCCTGCGCATAAAGCAATGTATCCCCCTGCCCCGGCAAGGCCCGCCTGAATGCCGGTCGCGCTGCCAGCCGCTGATAATAATCACACAGCCGCATAAAAGGGTCCAGCCGCACAAAATGCTGGCCCATGTAAAGCGCCTGCCCCACGGCGATATCCGCCGCCGAGAAATCATCAAGCAAATAATCCCGCCCCGTGAGCCGCCCATTGAGCGCCGCAAAGGTTTTTTCCAACCGCTTGGCCTCGATCCCGCAAACCACCTTTGAGCGCGCCTCGGGCGGATAAAGCACAATATGCTGCTGGGTGAGCGCGGCAATGTGCTGGCTGATGGTCTCGCCAAAATTGAGCCAGTTCAGCCAGTCTATCCCCCGCCCTCCCAGCCGGGCATCGGGGTGGCGCCCGGCCAGATAGGCCAAGGCCCCGAGGCTTTCAAAGATCACCCCGTTGTCAATTTCCAGCGCCGGCACCCGCCCGGCGGGGTGCAGCGCCAGATAGGCCGGGTCACGCAGGCTGCGGTCAAACGCATGCAGCACCAGCTCGAATTCCAGATCCAGTTCATAGAGCATCCAGAGCACCCGCATGGAGCGGGATTGATGGCAATGATGCAGCCGGATCATGCCTCCTCCATCTTCAACAACACCGCGCCATTTTCCACCTGCGCCCCGGCCAGCGCCAGCACTTCGCCAACCACCCCGTCAAACGGGGCGCGCAGGGTGTGCTCCATCTTCATCGCCTCCATCACGATGAGCGATGCGCCGGCCTTCACCGCCTCACCAGCGCCCACCAGCACCGCCTGCACCAGCCCCGGCATCGGAGCCAACAGCGCCCCCGCCCCGGCCTCAACCCCGGCCTGCCGGTGCAACGGGTCATCAATCAGCGCCGAAAACCGCACATCATCCATCACCACATGCACCCTGCCGGATACCCGCCGCACCCGGATCCGGCGGGTCATGCCTTCGACCTCCACCTGCCAGTTCACCCCGTCCTGCGCCAGCACGGTGATCTCCAGATCATTGGCCAAAAACCGCCCCGCCCCAAGCAGCGAGACCCAGTATTCCTCCCCGTCAAGCCCAACCATTTGGCGCAGCGGCTGCCAGAGCGTAAAGCCACCCCCCCAGTCCCGCGCCCCGATTGCAGCAACTGCGCGCAGGGTCTCATCCGCCTCGGCTTGCGTTGTCAGGGTGGTAATATCGCGCGCGATCAGCCCGGTATCAACCTTGCCGCGGGCAAAACCCCTGTGCCTGGCCAGGGCGGCCAGAAAATCGATATTGGTGGTGCAGCCGATGATATCCGTGGCCCGCAAGGCCCGGTGCAACTGCCCCAGTGCCGCGGCCCGGCTCGGGCCATGCACGGTAAGCTTGGCGATCATCGGGTCATAATAGGGTGAAATCTCGTCGCCCTGCCGCACACCGCTGTCAATCCGCACATCTTTGGGGAAATCAAGCACATCGAGCCGCCCGGTGGCAGGCAAAAACCCCGCCGGCACATCCTCGGCATAGATCCGCGCCTCAAAGGCATGGCCCTTGATCTGCAGATCCTGCTGCGTGGCGGGCAGCACCTCCCCCGAGGCCACCCGCAACTGCCACCCGACCAGATCGACACCGGTGATCATCTCGCTGACCGGGTGCTCGACCTGAAGGCGGGTGTTCATCTCCATGAACCAGAACCCATCCGCCCGCAGCCCCTCTGAACCATCAACGATGAACTCCACCGTGCCCGCCCCGCTATAGCCAATGGCCTTGGCCGCCTTTACCGCCGCCGCGCCCATGGCCTCGCGCATCGCTTTGGTCATCCCCGGCGCGGGGGCCTCCTCGATCACCTTCTGGTGGCGGCGCTGGAGCGAGCAATCACGCTCAAACAAATGCACGGCATTGCCGTGATCATCACCAAAAACCTGCATTTCGATATGCCGGGGGCAGAGGATATATTTCTCGATCAACACCTGCGCATTGCCGAAACTGGCGCTGCCCTCCCGGCGCGCCGCGTGCAGGGCATCAGCAAAATCAGTGCCATGCTCAACGCGGCGCATCCCTTTCCCGCCGCCCCCCGCCACGGCTTTGATCAGCACCGGATAGCCGATTTCCTCGGCCCGCGCCGCCAGAAAATCATCGTCCTGGTTATCCCCATGATACCCCGGCACCACCGGCACACCCGCCTCGTCCATCAGTGCCTTGGCCGCATCCTTCAGCCCCATCGCTTTAATCGCAGCGGCGGGTGGCCCGATAAAGGTAAGCCCCGCCGCCTCGACGGCTTGCACGAATTCCGGGTTTTCGCTGAGAAACCCATAGCCGGGATGAATGGCCTCCGCCCCGGTTTCCAGCGCCGCCTCAACAATCTTTTCCCCCAGCAGATAGCTCTGTGCAACCGGCGCAGGCCCAAGCCGTACGGCTTGATCCGCCATCGCCACATGCTTGGCCTGCGCATCCGCATCAGAATACACCGCCACCGTGGCCACACCCATCTTACGGGCGGTTTCGATGATCCGGCAGGCGATTTCGCCACGGTTGGCGATCAGGATTTTAGTGAACATGGTGCGCTCCTACAATGGTGCGTGCAAAGCACACACCCTACATCCTAAACACGCCAAAGCGTGTCTCTTCAATATCCGCATTGAGCGCCGCCCGCAATGAAAGCGCCACCACTTCGCGGGTTTTGCGCGGGTCAATAATCCCGTCATCCCACAGCCGCGCGGTGGCATAAAGCGGGTGGGATTGTTCTTCAAACATCGCCAGCGTGGGCGCTTTAAATTCCGCCTCTTCAGCCGCGCTCCAACTCCCCCCATCCCGCTCAATCGCGTCCCGCTTCACCGTTGCCAGCACCCCGGCGGCCTGCTCGCCGCCCATTACCGAAATCCGAGAATTCGGCCATGTCCACAAAAACCTCGGCGAATAAGCCCGCCCCGACATGCCATAATTCCCCGCCCCGTATGAGCCACCAACCAGCACCGTTACCTTGGGCACGCTGGCACAGGCCACCGCCGTTACCAGCTTGGCCCCATGCCGCGCAATCCCCTCGGCCTCGTATTTTTGCCCAACCATAAACCCGGTGATATTCTGCAAGAAAAGCAGCGGAATTTTACGCTGGCAGCACAGTTCGACAAAATGCGCCCCCTTCACCGCGCTCTCGCTAAACAGCACGCCGTTATTGGCAATGATGCCCACGGGAATGCCCTCGATATGGGCAAAGCCGCAAACCAATGTCGTGCCAAAGCGCGCCTTGAATTCATCAAGCTCCGAGCCATCGACAATGCGTGCAATCACCTCGCGAATGTCATAGGGCACTTTCGGATCAGCCGGAATAACCCCGAGCATCTCGGCGGGGTCATGGGCAGGCGCCTCCCCCTGCAGGGCGGGCTTCAACCCGCCAGCCCCGAGCGACGCCACCGCCTGCCGCGCCAGCGCCAGCGCATGCGCGTCATCCTCGGCCAGATAATCCGCCACGCCGCTCAAGCGCGTATGCACATCCCCGCCGCCCAATTCCTCAGCACTCACCACCTCGCCCGTTGCCGCCTTCACCAAAGGCGGCCCCGCCAAAAATATCGTGCCCTGCTCCCGCACGATGATCGACACATCGCTCATCGCCGGCACATAAGCCCCGCCCGCCGTGCAACTTCCCATCACCACCGCGATCTGCGCAATCCCCTTGGCGCTCATCCGCGCCTGATTATAAAATATCCGCCCGAAATGGTCGCGATCCGGGAAAACCTCGTCCTGATTGGGCAGGTTGGCCCCGCCGCTGTCTACGAGGTAAACGCATGGCAGATGGTTCTCCTCGGCGATCTCCTGCGCGCGCAGATGTTTTTTGACCGTCATCGGATAATAGGTGCCGCCCTTGACGGTGGCATCATTACAAACCACCATCAC
>WFQA01000151.1 GCA_015487255.1 Paracoccaceae bacterium
GAAAGCAGGATCGGCGCAAAGGAAACCGAGACCAGCACCGAAATAACGGCAAACAGCACAAAGCCGGACGGGTCGGCAAACAAGATAAGAAACTGCGCCAGCACCAGCCCGAGCATCTGGATGATCATATAGGCCGAAAGCGCCTGCCCCCGGGTTTCGTTGCTGGCGGCATCATTGAGCCAGCTCTCGGCCACCACATAAACCCCGGAAAAGCCAAAACCAACGATCAGGCGCAAAGCGGCCCAGATATACGGGTCCGGCAACATGGCATAGGCAATAAAAGCCGCCGAGATCAGCGAGGCCAGCGCCGCAAACACCCGCACATGCCCCACCCGCCTAATCAGGCGCGGCGCCAGTAAAGACCCGACCAGGAAGCCAACGTAATAAGCGGTCATCACAAATGACATGGTGGTAGGGCCAAACCCCTCCAGCGCGCCGCGCACCGCCAGCAGGGTGCCCTGGGTGCCATTGCCCAGCATCAGCAGGAACATGCCCAGCAACAAAGCCCACGAATTTTTAAGGATATATGCCATAATAAACCTCTTGTTTGCGGCAAAATGCAGCCGCCGCCCTGCCCTGTCTGGCCCATGCACGACCCTTGCCGGGTCGTTTTTATCTCTCAGCAAAGCCGCGCCCAGACCGCCGAGCGTAAGCGAGGCCATCGGCGTCGCCAGACACTGTTCAGCTTTGCTGATAAGGTGCCTTTTCCGAGTGGGGCTTGCCCCCGCAGAGGAAAAGGCAAGCTTGCCGGAATGTCAGCCTATTTTACTGCAGCGCCGCGGCGCGCGCCTCCTTCGGCGGCCTGAAGTCGTCGGCTACGCCTTCCTTTGTTCAGGACACCTCGTCGGCGCGTGTCGTGCAAAAGCACGACAAGAAAACGGTAGATTACGGGAAGAGCAGCGAGCTGTCACCATAGGAAAAAAACCGGTATTTTTGATCAAGGGCATGCAGGTATATCTCCTGCGCCGTTTCCATACCGACCAGCGCTGCCACCAGCATCAACAGGGTGGATTTGGGTAGGTGGAAATTGGTCATCAGGGCCGAGGTTACCCTAAACTCAAAACCCGGCGTGATGAATATATCCGTATCCCCCCGCCATGGCTTTATGCTGCCATCCAATGCCGCGGTTTCAATGATCCGCAAGGCCGTGGTGCCAACCGGAATCACCCGCCCGCCGTTTTTCTGGGTATCGGCGATCATCTCAGCCGCCGCTTGTGAAACCTCGCCCCATTCCGAATGCATTTTATGCTCGGCAATATTCTCGCATTTCACCGGCAAAAACGTGCCCGCGCCAACATGCAGGGTCACTTCAGTGCGCTTCACCCCGGTCTCGGCAAGGCTTTGCAGCAGGGCCGCATCAAAATGCAGCGATGCCGTCGGGGCGGCCACCGCGCCCGGCTCGCGGGCAAAAACCGTTTGGTAATCCTGCATGTCACGCGCATCTGCCGCCCGCTTCGAGGCAATATAGGGCGGCAGCGGCATTTGCCCCTGCCGCTGAAAGCTTTCATCCAGCGCGGCCCCGCCGGCCGAGAATTTCAGCTCCACCTGACCATCGGATTTATCCAGCACCTCGGCGCTCAGATCCCCAAACACCACCACATCGCCCACCATCAGCCGCTTCAGCGGCTTGGCCAATGCGCGCCATGTATCATCGCTGATCCGCTCGATCATCGTCGCCTCGATCTGCGAAACCCCCGAGCCATGGGTGGTGTTGCGGCTGCGCGTGCCCGCCAGCCGGGTCGGGATCACCTTGGTGTTGTTGAACACCAGCAAATCCCCCGGCACCAGCCAGCGCCCCAGCTCTACCACGGTCGAATCGCTGATCTCGCCGCTTTTGGCCACCAGCATGCGCGACGCGGAGCGCGGCACCGCAGGGCGCAGGGCGATCAGCTCTTCCGGCAGGTCAAAATCAAAATCGCTCAAGCTCAGCATATCTCTATCCACCAGTTGTTTTCCGCCCCGCCTTAGCGCCTTATTCTGGCAAGCGATAGGGGGTGGTGGGCAAAACCTCGCCCAAAATTGAAAACTCTTGCAATTAACAGGCGTTAACAGGTTGCCGCGCCGGTCAATACCCCGTATTCATACCGCAGAAATTATTCACCGCCAAACAAAGGCCACAGCCAGATGCGCGATACCACCGCCGAGGCAGAAAGCACCCCAGCGCCCGAAAAGGGGCTGGCGCATTTTCTGCCCACACAGATCATCAGCTTCTCAGACAGCCACGGCGTGCATAGCTTTACGCTTTCGCCCTTTAAGCGGCTGATGCTGGTTTTGGGCGGTGTGGTACTGGTTATTTGGGGGGTGATCGCCTCGGTCACCGTGCTGCTGAACAGCTCGGCAGATGACCAAGTGCGCCAGCGCTCGGCTGCCTTGACCCTGGCCTATGAAACCCGGCTGGAAGAGCTGCTGAGCGAGCGCGATATGCTTTCAGCCCAGCTTGCGCAAACCACCCGGCGCATGATGGCAGCGCAATCCCAGATGATGGCCCAGCAGGAAAGCCTGCTGCAAATCGGGGCCGAGCGCCAGGAGATGGAGACCCAGATCAGCGCCATCCAGAACCTGCTCGAATCCGCGCTGGTTGACCGGGACAGCGCCGCACAGGCCGCCAACCGGCTGTCTATCGAGCTGGCTTCGCTCGAAGCCTTGATGAGTGAGCGCCTTGGCGGCCAGCAAGACGAGGTGGCGATTGTTACCTCTATGACCAACGCCCTGGCCGATGCGGTGCAAGCGCGCGATGCCGAGCAAAGCAGGGTCGCGGAACTTCGCAGCGAGCTGGACAGCCTTGAATTACAGCGCAACCTGAATGCCCAGCGGCAGGACCGGATGCTCAGCCAGCTTGAGGATGCGCTCAGCATCTCGCTGGTGCCGCTGAAAAACATGTTTGAATCCGCCGGGCTTGATCTGGACAGCCTGCTGGCCAATGTGCGGCAGAATTACTCCGGCATTGGCGGGCTAAGCGATGAAGGCGCCAGTGCCAATCCAGAATTTGATACCCGCATGCGCGATATTTTCACCCAGCTAGACGAAATAGCCTCGCTGCAGGCGGTTGGCGCGCGCATTCCCTTTGCCTTTCCGCTGCGCTCGGCTTACCGGCTGACCAGCCCGTTTGGCCCACGTGGCGGGCGCTTGCATAAAGGGCTTGATCTGGCCTCCAGCCTCAATACCCCGGTATTGGCCACTGGTGATGCCACGGTGTTTTTCTCTGGCGTGCAAAACGGCTTTGGCAATATTGTTATCCTTGACCATGGGGACGGGTATAAGACATATTACGCCCATCTCAACCGCACCCGGGTGGTGACCGGCCAGAGAGTTGCCCGTGGTGACCTTATCGGTGATATGGGCACTTCGGGCAGATCTACCGGTGTTCATGTTCACTATGAAATCCGTAAAGACGGCGTATCAATCAACCCCATGACTTTCATAAAGGCAGCACAAAATGTTTACTAAAAAAACCGAAACTCCGGCATCCGGCACCCCAGGCGCGACAAAGCCGACCACCACCCCGCCAGCCAAACCGGCTGGCACCACGGCACCGGCGGCCTCTGCGGCACCCAAGCCCAAGCCTGCGCCTTCGGTGCTTTCATCCGATCTTACCGTTACCGGCGATCTGGTAACCACCGGCGATATCCAGATCGAGGGCACGGTTGAAGGCGATATCCGCGCCCATCTGCTGACCGTTGGCGAGACCGCCACCGTCAAGGGCGAGTGCGTGGCTGATGATGTGGTGGTCAATGGCCGGGTTGTGGGCTGTGTGCGCGGCATCAAGGTGCGGCTCACCGCTTCGGCGCGGGTTGAGGGTGATATCATCCACAAAACCATCGCCATCGAGAGCGGCGCGCATTTTGAAGGTTCGGTCAAGCGCGAGGATGACCCATTGGCCGGCAGCAAGAAAAAACAAAGCGTATAAACTGCTTTATGCAAATTTAAAAAGGCATCGCTTATTGCGGTGCCTTTTTTGCTGCCCGCCTGCCGCCACGGCCGCCGCTCATACATCCCTTGATCTATCTCCAGGCCGCCATGCCAGCACCTTGCGGGTGGTCCAGTCCATTATGGCAAGCAGGGACAGAAAGCCCCGTCGCATGCACTGACCCGCAGAATCGTAAGGTTTTGAAGCAGGCACTTAGGGCCTGTTAACACTTAATCATATCCACGATGAGAGCGAAGTTGAGAAAGGCGCGGTACATCACGTCGAGTTTTTCGAACCTTGAGAAGATGCGCCGGTATCCCTTCAGCCTTCAAAACAGGCGTTCGACCTCGTTGCGCCGTTTGTAGAGGGTGCGGACATAGTCCCACTTTGCCAAGCGGTTCACTTTGGGCGGGACCACCGGCGTCATGC
>WFQA01000152.1 GCA_015487255.1 Paracoccaceae bacterium
GGGGGTGGTGGAGGTAATGGCCGAGGCCCACCCCGACAGCACCAGCGACGATGCGCGCTGGGAATGTGTGGATGTTAAAGCCGTGGGGGCTTTTGCGCAGCCTGTCAGCCTGCAGCAGATCAAGGATGAGCCAAGGCTGGCGGAGATGGTTTTGGTGAAAAATGCGCGGCTCTCTGTGCAGCCGGTGACAGCGCAAGAATGGATGATTGTCTGTAAGATGGGCGGCTATGGGACATAGGCCAACACTTTACGTTGCACTGACAAAGGGCGATTCGCCATTATTGGCAGCGTCGTGATCAGGCCGGTTTTGGGGCAGTTATAAAAGAAGTCGGAGGCGCCGCTCGCGCAAGCCGCGCCTCCGCCCACCCACGCAAAGCAAATGCCTTGCGCCTCGCCCAACCTCGCGGCCAACTCAATATGTGGGGATGGTGGAACCTGATGTTCCCGAAGGGGCTTCTGCCCGAACCTTTGTCCAATCAATACCGGAGTGGATTGATTCCGGCAATCGAATTACAGCTAAAATTCTAGGGGAATTGCATATAAAAGGCGCCCCGATCGGAGCGCCTCGTAGGATGCGTGGTTTCCACGCACCTTATAGCGTTTCGATTTAATAGCGGTAATGTTCGGGTTTATATGGCCCGTCCGCGCTCACGCCAATATAATCGGCCTGATCATCCGAAAGCGTGGTCAGCTTCACCCCGATGCGATCAAGGTGCAACCGCGCCACTTTTTCATCCAGATGCTTGGGCAGGATATAAACCTGATTCTCGTATTTACCATCGTTTTGCCACAGCTCGATCTGCGCCAGCACCTGGTTGGTGAAGCTGGCCGACATCACAAAGCTCGGGTGGCCGGTGGCGTTGCCCAGGTTGAGCAAACGACCCTCGGAAAGCAGGATGATGCGATTGCCGCCGGGCATTTCGATCATATCCACCTGATCCTTGATATTGGTCCATTTGTGGTTTTTCAGCGCCGCCACCTGAATTTCATTATCAAAATGGCCGATATTGCCAACGATCGCCATATCCTTCATCGCCCGCATATGCTCGATGCGGATCACATCTTTATTGCCGGTGGTGGTGATGATGATATCCGCTGAAGGCGCGGCATCTTCCAGCGTGACCACCTCATAGCCGTCCATTGCTGCCTGCAAGGCGCAGATCGGGTCCACTTCGGTTACCTTCACCCGCGCACCCGCGCCGCTCAAGCTGGCCGCCGAGCCTTTGCCAACATCGCCATAGCCACAGACAACAGCGGTTTTACCGGCCATCATCGTGTCGGTGGCGCGGCGGATACCGTCTACGAGGCTCTCTTTGCAGCCGTATTTATTATCGAATTTCGACTTGGTCACGCTGTCATTCACGTTGATCGCCGGGAAGGGCAGTTGCCCCTCTTCAAACAGTTGGTAAAGCCGGTGAACACCGGTAGTGGTCTCCTCGGAAACCCCTTTGATCGCGGCGCGGGTTTTGGTAAACCAGCCTGGGGTTTCGGCCATGCGCTTTTTGATCTGGGCAAAAATCGCTTCTTCTTCCTCGGATGTCGGCACTTCGATCAGATCGGTTTCACCCGCTTCCACCCGCGCGCCGAGCAATACATAAAGCGTGGCATCGCCGCCATCATCGAGAATCAGGTTGGCCCCTTCAGAGAACATGAACGAGCGATCGAGATAATCCCAATGCTCTGCCAGCGATTGGCCCTTGATGGCAAAGGTCGGAATGCCCGCCGCCGCCATCGCTGCCGCCGCGTGGTCCTGGGTGGAGAAAATATTGCACGAAGCCCAGCGGATTTCCGCGCCCAGCGCCACCAGGGTTTCCATCAACACAGCGGTTTGGATCGTCATGTGAAGCGAGCCGGTAATCCTTGCGCCCTTAAGTGGCTGCTTATCGCCAAATTCCGCCCGCAGCGCCATCAGGCCCGGCATTTCGGTCTCGGCTATATCCAGCTCCTTGCGGCCAAATTCGGCGAGGGTGATGTCTTTTACAATATAGTCGGCCATCGGGCGCTCCTGCACATTGGGGAAGTTTTCGCCTCGCCAAGTAGCAGGAAACTATCCTATATACAACCGATACAAATCACGGAGTCGTCAATGCCCCCCCGCGCCTATCAACGCATGCTTTCCGGCCGCAGGCTTGATCTGCTCAACCCCGCGCCCTTGGATATCGAGATCGAGGACATCGCCCATGGTCTCGCCTTTGTCGCCCGCTGGAATGGGCAAACCATTGGCGAATTTCCCTACTCGGTTGCCGAGCACTCGCTGCTGGTCGAGCGGATTTACGGGTTGATTGCCCCCAAAGCCCCGGCCAAATGGCGCATGGTGGCGCTGTTGCATGATGCGCCGGAATATGTGATCGGTGATATGATCTCCCCCGTAAAGTCTGCCGTTGGCCCGGGCTATAAAGAGCTGGATGACCGGCTGATGAGCGCCGTGCTGCTGCGCTTTGGCTTGCCCGGGCAGGTGCCGGAAGCGGTGAAAAAGCAGATCAAACGGGCGGACAGGGTTTCGGCATGGCTGGAGGCCACCCAGATTGCGGGGTTTGACCGCAAGGAGGCCGACAAGCTGTTTGGTGTGCCAAAACTGGCCGGGATCGAGGATGAAGTGCTGCCGCTGCGCGCCCCCATGCGGGTGAAGGCGGATTTCCTTAATAGGCATCGAGCATTGCTGGCTCAACTTTAAGTTTTGTATTGCGCTTTTGGCGTGTATTGCCCATATTGGCCGGATACACTATTTCACAGCATTTAAGGATGTCTTCATGCGTTATCTAATTCTTTTATCTGCCGTTATTCTGGCGGGCTGCCAGCAAACGGTGCCCGCTCCGGAAGCTATGAGCGCAAGCGGACCCACACCTGAAAAAAGAGCCGCGATAAATGCGTGCCTGGTTGAAATAGGTATGGCCCCGCTACCTGAAACCCTCGGTGGAATCAATGCAGCCATGAATCAAGCCCAAGGTGAAGCATTTCAGGCATGTATGGCGCGTCAAAATAGCTAGCGCTTTTTCCCCGCTTGAAAATGTTCAAGAATAAGCCCAAATATGGCGCAACCCCATATTAAAGGAATTCCGCCATGGACCTGACCGCAAACCAAGACCTTGTTAAAGACATTTCCGAAGCCCAGTTCGAGGCAGAGGTGATCAACGCCTCAAAAGAACTGCCGATCATTGTTGATTTCTGGGCGCCGTGGTGCGGCCCGTGCAAATCGCTTGGCCCTGCGCTGGAGGCCGCCGTACAAAAAGCCGGTGGCAAGGTCAAAATGGTCAAGATCAATGTGGACGAAAACCAGGCGCTGGCCGGCCAGCTCCGCATTCAGTCCATTCCCACGGTTTATGCTTTCAGGGATGGCAAGCCGGTGGACGGCTTTCAGGGCGCGCAAGGCCCGGCCGAGCTTGACGCCTTTATCAAGCGCATCAGCATCGAAGGGGATGAGGATGACGGTATGGACGAGGCGATTGAAGCCGCCGAGCAAA
>WFQA01000153.1 GCA_015487255.1 Paracoccaceae bacterium
ACCGGCGTTATTGCGCCGTTTCAGCCAGCCGAACCAGACGGATGAACCCGGCCCGATAGCCATAGGGGTCATCGCCTTTTCCCTGCTGCGCGAGGCGCAACACATCGTCAAAACCCCAGCCCCCCAGCCGCGTATCGCCGCGTAAAAGCTGGCCAAAACTGGCCACAGCGGTGGAGAAGATCACATCCTGCGCCAGTTGATCTGCCGGGGCATTTTGCACCGGTGTGGTGATCAAGTTGGAGCGGCTTTCCCCCGGCAGCTTGTAACGCAGCTTCAAAAATGCCAACTCGCCATTGCTTTCGGGCAGGGCCTCACCCTGACCATAGCGCAGCGGGTCCATGCTGATGGCGGGCGAGCCGACCGGGGTGATCTCGTAGAGCGCGGTCACCTGGCTGCCGGCGCCGATATCGCCCGCATCCACCGCGTCATTGTTGAAATCCTCGCGGTTCAGCGCGCGGGTTTCATAGCCGATCAGCCGGTATTCGGCCACCTCGGCGGGGTTGAACTCCACCTGGATTTTCACATCCTGTGCGATGGTAAACAGCGCGCCGCCAATCTGCTCGACCAGCAGTTTTTGCGCTTCGGCAAGCGTGTCGATATAGGCCGCCGTGCCGTTGCCGTTTTGGGCGAGGGTCTGCATCAGGGCGTCATTGTAATTGCCCTGACCAAAGCCGAGAATCGAAAGGTAAACCCCGCTTTCACTTTTGTTTTCAATGTATTTTTGCATCGCGCCCACACTGGACATGCCAACATTGAAATCCCCGTCCGTGGCCAGAATCACCCGCGAGGTCTCGCCCTTTTCCATCATATCCTGCGCCAGCATATAGGCCTGCTCCAGCCCGGCCTGACCGGCGGTGGAACCACCCGCCGAAAGCCGGTTGAGGGCGTTGAGGATCTTGCGGCTTTCACTGGCCGGGGTTGGCTCCAGCGCCATGCCTGCCGCGCCGGCATAGGTGACAATCGCCACCTGATCCTGCGGGTTCAGCTCACCCAGCAGCAGCCGGAAAGACTGGATGAGCAGCGGTAGCTTATCCGGCGCGTTCATCGAGCCGGAGGTGTCGATCAGGAACACAAGGTTCACCGGCGGGCGCTCGGAAAATGGGATTTCATAGCCTTGAATGCCGATATGCAGCAGCAGGGTATCCGCGTTCCACGGGGTTTGAAAAACCGTGGCTTGCGGGGCAAAGGGCTGCGCAATGGTTTGTGGCGCGGCGTAGTTATAATCAAAATAATTGATCAGCTCTTCGGTGCGCACCGCATCGGGGCTGGGCAGGTGGCCATTGAGCAGGCTGCGCCGCACCACGCTGTAGCTGGCGGTATCGACATCGATTGAAAAGGTCGAAACCGGCTCGTCTTTTGCCACTTTGAGCGGGCTGACGGCCTCTCCGGCGAATTGGTCGCGGTTTTCCAGCCGGAGGTTGATGACGGGTGTATCATCCGCAAAGCCGCCGATCACCTGCGCGGGGCTGGGTGCGGCAACCATTGGCGCGCTGCTTGGCACATCTTGCGCGGTGCGCTCCAGCAAGCCGGTCGGGGCTGCCTGCTCGGCCTCGCTCCGGTCATCAGCGGCCGGTGCGGTGCGGCGCGGGGCAACCGCACCGTCAACTGTAGCGGCCTTGCCGATTTGCCCGGATGTTTCGGGTTGCATGGCAGCCGGCGCATCAAATACCGCTGGCGGGTTGTTTGCTGACAGGTTCACATTCTGGGTGATGAAAACCGCCAGGGCGATGGTGGCAAGGCTGGTGCCGCCCAGCATCAGGCCACGGGGGGATAATTTCTCAAACATCGCTTTAAATCCTTCCATAAATCCGCGCCCGTTTTCGGGGCGGTCATGGGTAGGACGCTCAGCCCCGGGCGATCCTTGGAAATTTTCCGCGTTTTTTTCAAAAGCCAGCATGCCAGCCGCCAGCGCGGCCTGTTTGGCCTTGGCGCGCGGGGGCGGCACATCCTCTTGCAGCAGGGCCTTGAGCCTGTTGATATCATCACTCATTTCAGTATCTCCTCTGCCAGCGCCATGCGGCGGAGTTCCTTTTTCACTTCGCTCATGCGCCAGCTTACCGCGCCTTCAGACAGCCCCAGCGCCTTGCCGGCCTGCGCGTGGGTCATCTCCTCACCCAGCACCAGCACCACGGTTTCGCGCAAATCAGGCGAAAGCCGCCCCATGGCGCGGGCGAGCCAGCTCAGGCTTTCCCGTTTCTCCACCGCCATTTCACGCTGCATCACTTCCATATCTCCCCAGCCATCAGCGGCGCGGGCCTGCGCGCCGCGCCGCCGCATCAGATCACGCCCGGCATTGACCACAACCCGGTAAAGCCAGCTTTCGAACTTCGAATCACTTCTGAAACTGCCAAGCTTTTTGGGCAGGGCCGCGCAGATATCCTGCACCAGATCTTCCGCATCCACCTGTTGGCCAAGGGTTTGATAAGCCACACGATACATCAGATCATAATGCCGCTCCAGCAGCGCGCGAAACGCTTCCGCGCTACCCGCCCCCGCCTCGGCTGCCAGTTTTTCGCTGCTCTTTTCCATATATCCTGACTGTATGACGCATGCGCCTGCTCAATCCTTGGCAGAAAAATGGAAAAAGAGAAAGCAGAACCGGATACGGGCTTGTGTTGCCTTGTGAAGGCATAAACTGAACGATGGTTCAATTATTATCTTGCCTCACGAAATTTTCTTGCTAGTCTGTTTGAAATCGACAGGCACAAGCCTGCACATATTACGGGGCCCAACAGCCCGTTCAGGGAGGAAATGGCATGAGCGCATCTGTTCTGCCCGAAGGTTTGGATACGTTTCCAAAATTGCTGGCGCGCAATGCCGGGCAATGGGCCAATGTGCCCGCCTATCGCGAGAAAGAATACGGTATCTGGCAAAGCTGGAGCTGGAGCGAAGTGCATGAAGAGGTCAACGCTTTGGCCATGGGCTATGTGGCGCTGGGGCTGAACGAGGGGGATTATGTGGCGATCATCGGCCGCAACCGCCCCTCTCTTTATTGGGCGATGCTGGCCGCACAGGCGGCAGGGGCCATCCCGGTGCCGCTTTACCAGGATGCAAACGCTGAGGAAATGGCCTATGTGTTGGAGCATTCCGGCGCGCGCTTCATTGTGGCCGAGGATCAGGAGCAGGTCGACAAGGTGCTGGAGGTTCAGGATCGCCTCCCCGCCGTCGAGCAGATCATCTATTATGACAAGCGCGGCATGCGCAAATACGAGCACAAGCACCTGAACGCCTATGAGGATGTGCAGGCCGAGGGCCGCGCCGGGCATGCGCGGCTGATGCCGGTGCTGAAAGAGCGGCAGGAAAAGCTGGATGAAAATTCCACCTGCGTGATGCTTTATACCTCCGGCACCACCGGCAAGCCCAAAGGGGTGGTGCTTTCCAACGCCAATATCATCGCCTCGGCCAAGGCCAGCTCGGAGTTTGACAGCCTGAGTGCCGGTGATTCGGTGCTGGCTTATCTGCCGATGGCCTGGGTGGGGGATTTTATCTTTTCCATCGGGCAGGCCTGCTGGACCGGCTTTTGTGTCGCCTGCCCCGAAAGCCCCGAAACCATGCAGGCGGATCTGCGCGAAATAGGCCCGAGCTATTTCTTTGCCCCGCCGAGGTTTTTTGAAGGGCTGCTGACCAATGTGATGATCCGCATCGAGGATGCCAGCCCGATGAAGAAGTGGCTGTTTCACAAATATATGGCCCATGCCAAAAAAGTCGGGCCGGACCTGCTCGATGGCAAGCCGGTGAGCTTTGGGGACCGGTTGAAATACCGGATCGGCGAGTTGCTGATCTATGGCCCGCTGAAAAACACCCTTGGCCTTTCGCGGGTACGGGTCGGCTATACGGCGGGCGAGGCGATCGGGCCGGAGATTTTCGAGTTTTACCGTTCACTGGGGATCAACCTCAAACAGCTTTATGGCCAGACGGAGGCGAGTGTGTTCATCACCCAGCAGCCGGATGGCGAGGTGCGGGCCGATACGGTTGGCGTGCCAAGCCCCGGTGTGGAGCTTAAAATCGCTGATAATGGCGAGGTGTTTTACCGCTCGGCCGGGGTGTTTGTGGAATATTACAAAAACCCCGAAAGCACCGCTGGCACCAAGGATGCCGAGGGCTGGGTCGCCACGGGGGATGCCGGGTTTATCGAGGAAAGCTCGGGGCATTTGCGCATTATCGACCGGGCCAAGGATGTGGGCAAAATGGCGGATGGCTCGATGTTTGCCCCGAAATTCGTGGAAAACAAGCTCAAATTCTACCCCGACATTCTGGAGGCGGTGGTATTTGGTGCGGGGCGCGAAAACTGCGTGGCCTTCATCAATATCGACCTTGGCGCGGTGGGCAACTGGGCCGAACGCAACAATATCGCCTATGCCTCTTATCAGGAGCTGGCCGGACATCCGCAGGTGCTCGATAGTATCCAGAGCCATATTGAAGAGGTCAACAAATCGGTGGCGGCGGATGAAATGCTTTCCGGCTGCCAGATTCACCGCTTTTTGGTGCTGCACAAGGAGCTGGACCCGGATGACGGCGAAATGACCCGCACGCGGAAGGTGCGCCGCAAGATTGTCGGCGAGAAATTCGATGATCTGGTGGCGGCACTTTATAGCGATGCCAAGAGCATCCATACCGAAACCGAAGTGACCTATGAGGATGGCCGCAAGGGCGCGATCAGCGCCACGCTTGAATTGCGCGATGTGGCGGTGGTGCCGGTGAAGCGCGAGGTGGCAGCATGAAGGCCGCACCCGTGGTGATCGTATTGCTGGCCGTGCTGGGGGCGATGATGATCGCGGTCTCGGTGCCGCTGAGCTATGGGCAGGCGGCACCGGTATTTGCGCTTGTCACTTTTGCCTCTGCGCCGGTGATCTTGCACAGGATCAGGGATAAGGGCATGGCCGTTGGCTTTTTGATCGGCCTGTCGATATTTGGCAGCGTGCCCCTGATGCGTTATTTTGAAATTGACGGGTTTATCGGCGAAACGCTGATCACCCTTGCTTACGCGGCCCTGTTGTTCATCATCGGGTTTGGCTGGAAACGGAGCTGGAAATGAACGATATGAACCCGGATTCATATGTAACACCCGATGGCCGCACCATTGGCGGCAAGGTGTTGGAAATGCGCAACATCACCCTGCGGTTTGGCGGTGTGGTGGCGATCAAGAATATTACTTTTGATATTCGCGAGGGGGAAATTCGCGCGATCATTGGCCCCAACGGGGCTGGCAAATCCTCGATGCTGAATGTGATCAACGGGTTTTATCACCCGCAGGAGGGTGAAATTTATTTTCACGGTGAAAAGCGCAAGCCGATGAAGCCCTATCAGATTGCCAAACAGGGCATTGCCCGCACCTTTCAAAACATCGCGCTTTTCAAGGGGATGAGCACGCTGGACAACATCATGACCGGGCGTTTCAACCACATGAAAACCAACTTTTTCCTACAGATGCTCTGGAAAGGGCCGGCGGAGAAGGAAGAGGCGGAAAACCGGGAAATCGTTGAAAAGGTGATTGATTTTCTGGAAATTCAGGCCATTCGCAAAACCCCGGTCGGGGCCTTGCCTTATGGTTTGCAAAAGCGGGTGGAGCTGGGGCGGGCCTTGGCGGCACAGCCCAGGCTTTTGCTGCTGGATGAGCCGATGGCGGGCATGAATGTGGAAGAAAAAGAGGATATGAGCCGCTTCATTTTGGATGTGAACGATGAATTTGGCACCACCATTGCGCTGATCGAGCATGATATGGGTGTGGTGATGGATATATCCGACCGCGTGGTGGTGATGGATTACGGCAAGAAAATCGGCGATGGCACGCCAGACGAGGTGCGCAACAATCAAGCGGTGATAGATGCCTATCTCGGCGTGGATCACGGGTGAGGGGATAATAATGTTTGAGCAATTTCTATTTGGGATAGAGGCCGCGATCAACGGGCTGATGACCGGGGTTATGTATTCGCTTGTCGCGCTTGGTTTTGTGCTGATCTTCAAGGCTTCGGGGGTTTTCAATTATGCCCAGGGGGTGATGGCGCTGTTTGGCGCGCTGACCCTGGTGGGCATTCAGGAGGGGCAGGTGCCTTTTGCCCATCTGATCAACGCGATTTTCGGCACGAAAATCACCAATTTCACCTGGGAGGTGCCCGCGCTGGCCGCCATTGCGCTCACCGTCGGGGTAATGATCATCTTTGCCTGGCTGGTGGAGCGATTATTGCTGCGAAATCTGGTCAACCAGGACCCGATCATTCTGTTTATGGCCACCATCGGGCTGGCTTATTTCATGGAAGGTCTTGGCGATCTGATGTGGGGGTCCAATATCAAAACCATCAATCTGGGGCTTAATCAGGGCATGAACGAAACCATAGATGCCGCCACCTATGAGTGGTTTGGCTACGGGTTTTACATTGATAACCTTGATATTACGGCGGCGATCATTGCGGTGATACTGGTGGTGGCGCTAACGGTTTTCAGCCAGTATTCCACCACCGGGCGGGCCTTGCGCGCCGTGGCGGATGATCACCAGGCCGCGCTTTCGGTTGGTATCTCCCTGCGCTCGATCTGGGTGATTGTCTGGGGCATTGCCGGGTTTATCGCGCTGGTGGCCGGGGTGATGTGGGGGGCCAAATCGGGGGTGCAGTTCTCGCTTTCGCTGATCACGCTCAAGGCTCTGCCGGTGTTGATGCTGGGCGGGTTCACCTCCATTCCCGGTGCGATCATCGGTGGCATGATCATCGGCGTGGGTGAAAAAGTGTTTGAATTTATCGTCAGCGCAAGCTGGTTTGGCGATTTGGTCGGCTTTACCATGAACGCCACCGAAAACTGGTTTGCCTATGTGCTGGCGCTTATTTTCCTTGTCTTCCGGCCGCAAGGGCTGTTTGGCGACAAAATCATCGAGAGGGTTTAGGCCATGTTTTATCGTGAAGCCGGTGACTATAAAAAATCCTACGCCGAAGACAGCCAGACCTTCCCGCTGAAGCTGGACCGCTATGCCTATTACGCGCTGCTGCTGGTGGCCTTTCTGGTGGTGCCGTTTGTGATCAACGATTACTGGGCAGCAGCGGTGCTGATCCCGTTTCTGATCTGGTCGATCGCCGCTTTGGGGCTGAATATCCTGACCGGCTATTGCGGGCAGGTCAGCCTTGGCACGGGCGGGTTCATGGCGGTGGGGGCCTATGCCTCATATAAGCTGATGACCTCGTTTCCCGAGCTGAATATCCTGATTATCGTGCTGCTTTCGGGGGTGATCACCGCCGGGGTCGGGGTGATCTTTGGCCTGCCATCCCTGCGGATCAAGGGGTTTTATCTGGCGGTGGCCACCCTGGCGGCGCAGTTTTTCCTGATCTGGCTGTTCAACAAGGTGCCGTGGTTTTACAACTATTCCGCCTCGGGGCAGATCACCTCGCCCAAGCGCGAGATGTTTGGCTTTGAGGTTACCGGCCCAAGTGCCAGTGCCGAGGCCAAATACCTGTTCATTCTGGTGCTGGTGGTCGGGCTGGCATGGGTGGCGCGCAACCTGACGCGCGGGCGCATCGGGCGCTCCTGGATGGCGATCCGCGATATGGATATCGCCGCCGAGATCATCGGGGTCAACCCGCTCAAGACCAAGCTGGTGGCTTTTGCGGTCAGCTCGTTTTACATCGGCATTGCCGGTGCGCTGTTTTTCTCGGTCTATCTGGGCGCGGTGGAAGTGGGCGAGGCCTTTGGCATTCTGAAATCGTTTCTGGTGCTGTTCATGATCATCATCGGCGGGCTTGGCTCGATACTGGGCAGCTTTATCGGTGCGGCCTTTCTGGTGATCATGCCGGTGATGCTGAAAAACATCATGGTGGGCTATTTTGGCTGGCCGATTGACCTTGCCGCGCAGACCGAGCTGGTGATCATCGGGTTTTTGATCATGCTGACCCTGATACTGGAACCCCACGGCGTAGCCCAGCTCTGGCGCTTTATAAAGCAGAAATTACGCCTATGGCCTTTCCCGCATTAGGGGGTGGCTAAACCGCTACCGGAAAACCGGAGCATTCAACCCCTGCCGGGAAACCGGTGGATCAAACAATGTCAAACCTAAAGGGAGGAACGACATGAAACTGAAGAAAATAGCAGCTTATGCTGTCGCGGCCACAATGGCTGCAAGCCCGGTAATGGCGCAGCTGGTATTCCCCAGCCTGAGCTATCGCACCGGCCCGTTTGGTGCCAATGGCGCTGAAGTGGCGGATGGTTTTGCCGATTATATGACCCTGCTCAATGAGCGCGATGGCGGCATTGGCGGGGTGATGACCGAGGTGATCGAATGCGAGACCGGCTATTCAACCGAAAAAGGGGTTGAGTGCTATGAGGCCACCAAGGGCGAAGGCGCGCTGATCTATCAACCGCTCTCCACCGGCATGACCTATCAGCTCATCCCCAAAACCGCAGCGGATGGCATTCCGATGCTGACCACAGGTTATGGCCGCACCTCGGTTGCCAATGGCGCGGTTTTCCCGTGGGTGTTCAACTTCCCCGCCAATTACTGGAACGGCGCTTCGGCGGCGGTCAACTATATGCTGGCCGAAAATGATGGCAGTCTGGAAGGCAAAACCGTTGCCCTGCTTTACCACAACTCCGCCTATGGCAAGGAGCCGATCCCCACACTGGAAGCTCTGGCCGAGATATATGATTTCAACCTGACCCTGCTGCCGATTGACAGCCCCGGTCAGGAGCAGAAATCGCAATGGCTGCAGGTTCGCCGTGAAAAGCCCGATTATGCCCTGCTCTGGGGCTGGGGTGTGATGAATCAGGTCGCCATTCAGGAAGCCGCGAATATCCGCTTCCCGATGGAGAATTTCATCGGCGTCTGGTGGTCCGGCTCTGAAAATGACGTGATCCCGGCAGGCATGGCGGCGGATGGCTATAAAGCCCTGACCTTCCACGCGGTTGGCACCGATTTCCCGATGTTTGACGACTTGCAGAAATATGTGGTTGATGCAGGCCTGGCAGCGGGCACCGGTGAAAACGTGGGCACCGTGCTTTATAACCGTGGCATGTATGGCGCGATGCTCGCCGCCGAAGCGGTGAAAGTGGCGCAGGAGATGAACGGCGTGGCGCAGATCGATGCCGCCATGATGCGCGACGGGTTGGAAAACCTGGTGATCTCGGACGAGACCATGGCCGCCATTGGCCTGCAGGGCTTTGGCCCGAATTTCGAGGTGAGCTGTGAAAACCACGGCGGCCCCGGCCTTGTGGCGGTGCAGCAATGGGATGCGACGGCGCAGGAATGGACGATCATCACTGATTTCGAGCCATCCGACATGTCGGTGATCCAGCCGCTGATCGATGCGGATTCTGCTGCTTATGCCGCAGAAAACGGCATTGTTCCCAACTGTGGCTAAAGCCAATCCCCTCTCCGGCGACATGCCGGGGAGGGCCTTATTTATATCAAGGAACCCCCGATGCTGGATGATGTGAAAGCCCAAGAGACCCTGTTGGAGGTCAATAATATCGAGGTGATTTACAACCACGTTATTTTGGTGCTGAAAGGCGTGAGCCTCAGCGTGCCCAAAGGCGGGATCACCGCTTTGCTTGGCGGTAATGGCGCGGGCAAGACCACCACCCTGAAGGCAATTTCCAACCTGCTGCGCGCCGAGCGCGGCGAGGTCACCAAAGGATCGATCCTGTATCGCGGCCAGCCGATTGATGACCTCAACCCGGCCACATTGGTCAAGCAGGGGGTGATTCAGGTGATGGAGGGGCGGCACTGTTTTGAGCACCTCACCGTGGAGGAAAACCTGCTCACCGGCGCCTATACGCGCAAAGACGGCAAGGCGGGCATCAAAAAAAGCCTTGAACTGGTTTATGAATACTTTCCGCGCCTGAAAGAACGGCGCAAAAGCCTTGCGGGCTATACCTCGGGCGGCGAGCAGCAGATGACAGCGATTGGCCGCGCGCTGATGAGCAACCCCGAAACCGTGCTGCTCGATGAGCCAAGCATGGGGCTGGCGCCGCAACTGGTGGAAGAGATTTTTGGCATTGTGCGGGATTTGAACCAGAAAGAAGGGGTTTCGTTTTTGCTGGCCGAGCAAAACACCAATGTGGCGCTGCGCTATTCGGATTATGGCTATATTCTGGAATCGGGGCGGGTGGTGATGGACGGGGTATCGACCGAGCTGCGCGAAAACCCGGATGTGAAGGAATTTTATCTCGGCATGTCCGACGAGGGCCGCAAATCCTTCCGCGATGTGCGCACGTATCGCCGCCGCAAGCGCTGGCTGAACTGATGGCTGGTTATTACGATACGCTGGAAACCCGCTCGGAGGATGAGCGCGAAATGGCGCTGGCGCGGGAGCTTCCGGCCCAGATAGCCAATGCCAAGGATAATGCGCCAGCGATGGCGGCGCGTCTGATGGAGGTTTGCGCCGCTGATATCAGCTCGCGCGCCGCGCTGACAGCCCTGCCCGTGCTGCGAAAATCGGAATTGGGAGCGGCGCAAAAGGCCAACCCGCCTTTTGGTGGTTTTGCCACCGGGCGGGGGATCAGCCATGTGTTTCAAAGCCCCGGGCCGATTTATGAGCCGGGGGGCAGCGCGCCGGACTGGTTTCGCCTTGGGCGGTTTTTGCATGCGGCGGGAGTTGGCGCGGGCGATGTGGTGCAGAATTGCTTTTCTTATCACCTGACCCCGGCGGGCATGATGTTTGAAAGCGGCGCCAGAGCGGTGGGGGCGGTGAGCTTTCCGGCGGGCACCGGGCAGAGCGAG
>WFQA01000154.1 GCA_015487255.1 Paracoccaceae bacterium
CCCTCGCGGCAGGCACCAACATCACCTATAAAATCCTCTTTAATGACGCGGTGGCGATGACCGGCGGCCAGCATATCGAGGGCGATCTGGACGCCCCGCGCATAGCCGCTGAACTGGTGGCGATGGGCATCAAAAAGCTGGTGGTGGTTTACGACGAAAAAGAGGATGTGGACAAGGCGCGCTTCCCCAAGGGTATCGAGCTGGTCGAGCGCCACGGGCTGATGCGGGTGCAGCGCGAATTGCGTGAAATCGAGGGCACCACCGCCATCCTATATATCCAGACCTGCGCGGCAGAGAAACGCCGCCGCCGCAAGCGCGGCACCTTTCCCGATATTGACAAGCGCGTGTTCATCAACCCCGAGGTCTGCGAGGGCTGTGGTGATTGCGGGGTGCAGTCCAACTGCGTATCCATCCTGCCGCTGGAAACCGAATTTGGCCGCAAGCGCATGATCGACCAAAGCTCGTGCAACAAGGATTTCAGCTGTATTGACGGTTTTTGCCCGAGTTTTGTAACGCTGGAAGGGGCAACCCCGAAGAAACCGGCACTGGCCGAACTGGCCCTGCCTGATCTGCCCGCGCCGAAAATTCCTGCCATTAACGGCACGTTCAATATCGTTGCCACGGGCGTTGGAGGTACCGGCATTGTGACGGTTGGCGCGCTGTTGGCCATGGCGGCCCATCTGGAAGGCAAGGGCGCGGGCATGATGGAAATGGCCGGGCTGGCGCAAAAGGGCGGCGCGGTGCTGGTGCATTGTCGGATATCAGAGAGCCCAGAAGATATAAGCGCTGTGCGCGTGGCGCTGGGCGAGGCGGATGCGGTGATCGGGGGGGACCTCGTCACCACCGCCGGGCCGGGCACATTGAGCCTGATGCAGCGCGGCAAGACCGGGGTGGTGTGCAATTCCCACCAGATCATCACCGGGGAATTTACCAGAAATACCGACTTCAACCTGCCGGTGGCGCGGCTGGAGCTGGCGATCGAAGGCCGGGTTGGTGAAGCGGCGCTGACTATGGTTGACGCAACGGCGCTGGCCGAAAAATACCTCGGCGATGCGATTTATGCCAATGTGCTGATGCTGGGTGCGGCCTGGCAGGCCGGGCTGGTGCCGCTGTCGATCGAGGCGCTGCAAAAGGCGGTGGAGCTGAACGGCGCGGGGGTGGAGGGCAACCTCAAAGCCCTGCGAATCGGCCGCTGGGCGGTGGCTTTCCCGGAGCAGGCTAAGGCCGGAGAAAAGCCGGATGAAGCGCCAACACTGGCGCATATCATCGAGACCCGCGCGGCGCATCTGGTCAAATATCAGGGCAGGGCGCTGGCCCGAAAATATCGCAAGCGGATCGCCAGAGTGCAAGACCCGGAATTGGCGGAAGCGATGGCTCTGGGCTATCATAAGCTGCTGGCCTATAAAGACGAATACGAGGTTGCCCGGCTGCATGCCGAAACACTGGAAGCGGCGGTGGCGGCGCAGTTTGACAATGTGAAATCCATGCGATTCCACCTCGCCCCGCCGCTGTTTTCAAAAAAAGACGCGGACGGGCATCTGGTGAAGAAAGAATACGGGCCGTCGATGATGGGCAAGTTTCGCCTGCTGGCCAGGTTCAAGCGCCTGCGCGGTTCGTTGCTTGATCCGTTTGGTTACACCGCCGAGCGCAAAATGGAGCGGGCGTTGATAAAGCAATATCAAAAGGACATGAAAGAGGTGGAGGCGCTGTTCAGTGCACAGACCCGCGAGGCAGCCATCGCCTTGGCCCGCTTGCCGCTTGGCATCCTCGGTTTTGGGCATGTGAAAATGCGCAATGTCGAACAGGCGGCCAAAACCCGCGAAGCCCTGCTGGCCACCCTGCGCAACCCTCAAACCCCTATATTGGAAGCTGCCGAATAGACCCTGCCGAGCACCGCGAGGCACGCGCCGACGAGGTGGCCCGAAGGGTCGCCGCAGGAGGCGCGCGCCGCGGCGCTGCAGTAAAATATCCTGATGTTGCATCAAACGGCACCGGTGGCATTTTTGAAGCAAGCTTAAATAATGGGCTGCGGAGCCGTGTGTAGG
>WFQA01000155.1 GCA_015487255.1 Paracoccaceae bacterium
ATCATCGGGGTGAGCGGGTATCTCAAAGAGCCCATGCCGGTCTCTTGCTGATCAAAATACGACATCACCGAGACCTGCCAGGAATCATTCAGGTAAATATTGCTGCCGCTGCCGTCATGGGCCCAGAAAACACCATCACCATTATACGGGCCGGAATGGTATATTCCCAAAGCATGGCCGATTTCATGCATATAGGCCACAAAGGCATAGCTGTCGATGGAGCCTTCTCCGCTGATCCAGCTGGCATTGACATTCACTATTGATGAATAAATCGTGCCGCCAGCGCCGCTCCATGAATCCGGGCCGCCAAAAGCCCCCGGTTCATTATCGTCAAAGGTGATCTGCGCCGAACCAGACGTGGCCAAAAAACTAATTCCCGTCACCGCTGTCCAGGCATCCAGCGCGGCCTCGGCCAAAAACTGCCCCGGGGCGTTCAATGCCGTTATATCCACCGTGATTGTCCGGGCAGCCCCGATATTGAAGCTCGCGCCATCCAGCCAGTAATTAACCATAAAATCGGCGATCTGGTCATAGGTCCAGGTCGGCATGTTGGCCGAAGCGAGTTCCCCCCCGGCAATAGCGGTATCGTCATCAATAATAAAATCGGATTGGGTGGGGGAAATAGACATAGAAAGATTCCTTCAGCAATACTGGTCAACCCTTAAGATATACAATGCTGCACAAATACCTGTCCAGAGAGAAAGTCCCTAAAAATAGATAAACCCCCTCCCGAAGCCGGAAGGGGGCTGTAATATTGGTATTATTGTAGCTTTTGGCTCAAATCGCGCCGTCGATCCAGCCTTTCAATGCGGCTTTTGGCGCGGCACCGGTTTTATTGGCCACCACTTCGCCGTTTTTGAACAGGAACAGCGCGGGAATGCCGCGAATCCCCATCTTCGCCGGAATGCTGGTATTTTCATCCACATTGAGCTTGGCGATTTTCACGCTGTCGCCATATTCCTCGGAAAGCTCTTCGAGCGCCGGGCCGATCATTTTGCACGGGCCACACCATTCGGCCCAGAAATCCACCACCACGGGCACGTCTGAATCCAGCACCAGTTCCTGAAAGGTGCTATCGGTTACTTTTACTGTTGCCACTTGGGCCTCCTGATATCAAATTCGGTTGCGCCTAACCTAGGTATCGTAATGCAGAGCGTCAAGCGCTGGCGGCGCGATGCAGTGCCGCATCGCTCAGGTCGGGTGGAATTTCCATCAACTGCCGGGTTGCGGTCCATAATATGGCGGTTTTGATCTGCCGTTCCGGCCAGATTTGCGCCAATGCGGTGCGGTAAGCCCCCATTTGCCGCAAAAACGCCTCGGGAGTCTGCTGCACCCGCTCCGGCACCTGCGGGTTGGATTTGAAATCCACCGCCAGAATCGCCTCGCCAACAACAAGCGCATCTATCCGCCCGGCCAGCGGGCCGATACCCTCAAGATCGGCGCTCAGCGCCACCTCGCGCAGGGTATCCGGGGCAAACACCTCTGCCAATGCCGGGTCGGAAAGCACCGCCAATGCCTCGTCAACCACACCCGCCAGTGGTGTTTCAAGCATATCCTGCGCTGCCTGCCGGCGCATCGGTGCGGGAATATCCACCAGATTTTCCAGCAAGATATGCACCTGCTCGCCGCGCAGCAATGCCTCATCATTGGCACTGGCCCCGGCCACGGTATGCGCGCCGCCCAGGGCCGAGGGCACCACCGCACGCGGCGGTTTTTCAACCTTTTCAGCGCCCTGCCCCAGCCAGTCGGGCAGTGTGACCGGCGCGGGTTTTTCGGCCTCGCCCTGGCTTTTTTGCAGCAGCCAGTTGTTTTGCAACACCAGCCGCCCGTGTTCATCCAACGTGCCGCCAAGGCTTTCAGCCGCGTTGAAAGCCGGGTCATACCAATTTGTGCTGTTGCGGCTGCGCTTGCCCGAGCCGGCCATGATCAGCCAGCTCTCCGCCCGGGTCATCGCTACATAAAACAGCCGCATCCGCTCTTCATTTTGCAGGTCTTTTTGGCGTTGTCGCGCCGCTTCCAGTATTTCGGGAAGCTCCCCGGCACCACAGCCTGCCAGCCCCTCTTCCAGCGCCAATATCGCCGGGCTGGCATTGTTGGGTGGCTTCACGGTTTGCGGCAAGATCACAATCGGAGCCTCCAGCCCCTTGGCCCCGTGCACGGTCATGATCCTGAGCAGGTTGTCCTCATTGCTGAACTGCCGCTTGACCTCCAGCACATCCCCGCTGACCCAGTCCAGAAATCCGGTCAGGCTCGGGGCGGCACCACGCTCGAATTCCAGCGCCTGGCGCAGCAATTCATCCACGCCTTCCTCGGCTTCCGGCCCGAGCCGGGCCAGCAGCTTTTCACGGCCCTTGTGGCGGATGAGAATCCGCTCCAGCAGCTCATAGGGCCGCTCAAAATCCGCATGTGTCAGAATATCCGAGAGCATTTCATCGGGCCGCACCATCTGCCACAGGCTGCCATCGCGCCCATGGGCCAGCGCAAACAGCCGCGCCTCGCTCACCCCGCAAAGCGGCGAGCGCAATGCCGAGGCCAGCGCCAGATCATCCTCCGGGTTGGCGGCGAATTGCAGCACCGCCAGCAGGTCTTTCACCGCCAGCTCTTCCAGCACCTTGAGCCGGTCCGCCCCGGCCACCGGCACATCCTGCGCCTTCAATTCCTTCAGCAGGGCGCGAAACAGCGTGCCGCGCGATTGCACCAGAATCAGAAAATCCCCGGCCCGCACCGGGCGGTTTTTCCCCGGCAGGGCCATGCCGTTTTGCAAAATCTCCGCCACCCTAGCCGCCACATCCGCTGCCAGCCGCAACACCGGGTCGGTATCGGGCAGTTGATCAATCGGCGCATCCCATGGCGGGATATCCTCACGCGGTTCTTTTTCATAAAACGGCCAGATCTCCACCCGGCCCGGCAGGTTGTCATCCTTGGCTTTATGGGTAATCTCGCCAACAATCCCGCCGCGCTCATCACCCTCAAACACCTTGTCCACCAGCGCCAGAATCGGTGGGGCCGAGCGAAAGGAGCACAAAAGCGCCCCCTCGAACATCGGGGTTTCCACGGCTGCCAGCCGCTCGTGCAGCAGGGCTTTCATCTGCCCGAACTCGTGCGGGTCCGCCCCCTGAAACGAGAAAATCGACTGTTTTTCATCCCCGACAACAAAGATCGTGCGCGCGATTTCCGCCCCTTCGGCAGCGGCATAAATCTCCTCACCCAGCGCTTTGATGATCTGCCATTGCAGCGGGCTGGTATCCTGCGCCTCATCGACCAGAATATGGTCAATGCCGCCATCAAGCCGGTAAAGCACCCAGGCCGCCATTTCGGATTCGCGCAGCAAAGCCACAGCCTTGCGGATCAGATCCTCGAATTCCAGCACCGCGCGCGCGGATTTTTTGGCCGCATAGCGATGCAGAAACGCCTCCGCCAGCCAGTTCAGCAGCCGCATCTTTTCAAAGGCCAGCAGCGCCAGCCGGCTTTGGCGCGCCGCGTAAACCCGCTCGATCAGGGTTTCCATCACTTCCAGCGCCGCCGGATACAGCCGCTTGGCCTCCTTGACCGGAAAGCCCCGGGTGGAGAGCCTTGCCTTGTCCTTGCGCAAAAATCCTTCTTCCAGCAGATCAAGCGCGGTGCCCGCCGGGTTTTTACGCATCTCGACCAAAAGCTCGGCCGCATTTGTGTCTTTCACCCCACCGCCCTTGAACAGGGCATCGATAAATCCGTCCAGTGTGTGGTCGTCAAAACCCTCCAGCACCCGCCCAAGAATTTCATCTTCACGCAAGCCCGGCTCGGCCCCGATGGTCTGTGCCGCTTCTTCGGGGTAAAACCCGTGCTCGAATAATTGCTGGTATTTCAGAATATCGGGCAGATAGCCGGTCGGGTCGCCGTTCAGCGCCACAAATTCGGCAAAATCCTCCGGCATCTCCCCGGCGATCCCGTCCAGCACCCCGGCGCGCAATTCCCGCGCGCAGCGCTCGTCAAGCAGCTCAAAATCCGGGGCCACCCGTGCTTCCAGCGGAAAGCGGTGCAACAGGCTTTCACAAAAGGCATGGATGGTCTGGATCTTCAGCCCGCCCGGGGTTTCCAGAGCGCGGGCGAACAACGAGCGCGCCCGCATCAGCTGGGCCTCGCTCAGCTCATGCTCGCCCATTTCTTTCAGGGCGGCCCGCAGCGGGGTGTCATCCAGCATGGCCCATTCGCCCAGTTGCTTGAATAGGCGGTTTTGCATCTCGGCAGCCCCGGCCTTGGTGAAGGTCAGGCAGAGTATCCTGCCCGGCGCGGAACCTTGCAGCAGCAGCCGCGCCACCCGGTTGGTCAGCACCCGGGTTTTGCCCGAGCCGGCATTGGCCGAGACCCAGGCCGAGCGGCCGGGCAGCGCCGCCTTGATCTGCGCCCCGGTGGCATCCCTGATCCGTGCTTCGCTCATCGGACCACCTCCGGCACAGCCGGGTCGTCATCCTGCCATTCGCCGCGCCGCGAGAGGTGGTCATAATCCCCCTGATGTTTGATCAGCTCCGGCCGCAAGCGCGCCGCATAGCCCATATCCGGCACCTGATACTGGTTGATAAACCCAACCACCCGCCGCCAGACATCGACCATCACCGGGTCCTCCGGCCCAAAAGCAATGCTGGCGGTTTTATTGCCGAGGTAAATCAGCTCCAGCCCCTCCACATGCCCCGCATTCAACCCCTCAAAGCCCAGCGCTTCGGCGATCATGCCTTCCAGCGGCAGTTGCACGTTGAATTGTTTGATCTGCTTCACCGATTCCGGATTGCCCGCCTTGTAATCATAAATTATCGCGCCCCCCGCGGGTGTGATGTCAATCCGGTCGGCCTTGGCGGTCAGGGTCAGATCATAAGCCTGCCCTTTGATCACCCGCCTGCCTCTGATCTCGTTGCCAAAGGGGCTGGCGCGCAGGCGCCGCTCCTGCTCGCCGGCAAGGAAAAACCCGCGCGCCCGGCTGTAATGATGCCGCCACAGGGCGCGGGTGGCGGCCCATGGCACCGCCGCTAGCACATCCTCGACACATTGGTCATAAAGCGCTTCCGGCTCATCGGGCAGGCCGTGCATGCTTTGCTCGACAAACCGCTCAAGCACCTCGTGCAGCAGGGTGCCACGCAGGCGCGCATCCGGCGCGGGGGTGAGCGGGTCCAGCGGATAAAGCCCCAGAATATGGCGGGCATAGATTGCATAGGGGTCGCGGATCAGCCGCTCGATGGCGGTGACCGAAAGCCGGCGCGGGCGCGCGGCCAGGGGCGGGGCCGGGCAGGGGCGCTTGGCCGGCCC
>WFQA01000156.1 GCA_015487255.1 Paracoccaceae bacterium
CCTCCGGGCTGCATTCCGGTGGGTCCAGCGCGGTCTGGTCCTGATCGGTGGTGCCGATCAGGGTGAAATCCTGCTCATAGGGGATGGCAAAAATGATCCGGTTGTCGCTGCCCTGAAAAAAATACGCCCGGTCATGCTCAAACAGCTTTTTCACCACGATATGGCTGCCGCGCACCAGCCGCACCCCTTCGCGCGTGTCGATTTCCAGCGTGTCACGCAATACCTTGGCCACCCATGGCCCGGCGGCATTGATCAGCACCTTGGTGCGCAGCTTGCGATACGCGCCGCGCTCATTCAGCTCCACCTCCCAATATTGCCCGCGCCGCTTGGCGGATATCACCTTGGTGCGGGTCAAAATCTCGGCCCCGCGCGCGGCGGCATCCACCGCGTTCAGCACCACAAGGCGGCTATCCTGCACCCAGCAATCGGAATATTCATAGGCCTTTTTCAAAAACGGTTTCAGCGGCTTGCCGGCTTCGTCTTTTGTCAGGTCCAGCACCTTGGTGCCGGGCAATATCTTGCGCCCGCCCAGATGGTCATACATAAACAGCCCCAGCCTGATCAGCCAAGATGGCCGCATATCCTTATGCAGCGGCAAAACAAATCGCATCGGCCGGCTGATATGAGGCATGTTGCGCAACAGCACCTCGCGCTCGATCAATGCCTCGCGCACCAGCCGAAACTTGTAATATTCCAGATAGCGCAGGCCGCCATGAAACAGCTTGGTGGAAGCCGAAGATGTAGCCGAGGCCAGATCATCCATCTCGGCCAGCCCCACGCGCAGGCCACGCCCGGCGGCATCGCGCGCGATCCCCGCACCATTCACCCCGCCGCCAATGACAAAAATATCAAATATCGTTTCAGGCACGTATTTTCCCGATTGCAAAACCTCTATTCAGACAATCACGCGCTTTTCACTTCGAGTCAATCTGTTTTCGCTATTTTCGTTTTATTTTCGATATGCGCGTTCTGCTTGACGCTCCGGCCTTCACATGCCATTTTTGCCAAAACCCGACCCGGAGTGATTTTGAGCCTTACTTTTCGCCAGAAAGAAATTCTCAACGCGGTGCGCAGCGCGGGCCGCGTGGCGGTTGAGGAGCTTTCCGATTCCCTTCGCGTGACCCCGCAAACCATCCGCCGTGATCTTAACATCCTGTGTGACGAGGGGCACCTGACCCGGGTGCATGGCGGCGCTATTTTGCAATCCGGCGTGGCCAACACCGCGTATGAGGCCCGCAAATCCATGGCGCGCGAGGCCAAGGAGACCATCGGCCAGCTTTGTGCCGCAGCCATCCCCGACGATGCCTCGCTGTTTATCAATATCGGCACCACCACCGAGGCCGTGGCCCGCGCCCTGCGCACAAGGCGCGATTTGCTGGTGATCACCAACAACCTCAATGTTGCCAATATCATGGCCGCCAACCCCCATTGCGGGGTGATGGTGACCGGCGGCATGCTGCGGCGCTCCGATGGCGGGCTGGTGGGGGAGCAAACCCTTGATACTGTTCAGCAATTCAAGGCCGATTACGCCATAATAGGGGTTTCGGCGATTGACGAAGACGGCTCGCTGTTGGATTTTGACTATCGCGAGGTGCGGGTCTCGCAGGCGATCATCAGGAATGCCCGCAAGGTTTTTCTGGTGGCGGATGCCTCCAAGCTCAGCCGCTCGGCCCCGGCGCGCATTGGCCATATGCGCGATATTGACGGGTTTTTCACCGATATGCCCCTGCCGGCCCCGCTGGCGCAGATATGCAACCAGCATGGGGTGGAGCTGCACTATGTCGGCTGAATCCGGCCAATGGGTTAACCCTTGAAATATTTCGAAATATTTTTCTTGCCTTATCGGCGCAAGGCTCCGAAACTGGCCGCGTAGTTTTATACATCGTTCGTGTTGAACAAATTCAGGAGTATTTTTATGCTACGAGCAAAAATAGGTCTGCTGGTTTCAGCCAGTGTTTTTATCCCTTCGGTTGCCTTTGCGCAGCTGAGCGTTTGCGGCACCTCCCCGGCGGATGTGCAGCCCTTTGGCGGGCTTGGCGCAAATGTGACCACCCTTACAGGCCCGGCGCAGATGCAGGTGCAGCTTACACCAGGCGTTTCAAATTATTTGCAGTTTGAGGTTAGCGCGCCCACGGATGTGCGCATCGAGGCCACTGATGACAGCGGTGTTGACCCGGTTATGGTGCTGCTTGATGTTAGCGGCAACGAGTTGGCGTCGGATGATGATGGCGGCGGCGGGCGCGCCTCGCGCATTGAAACCTCGCTCAACCCCGGCAGTTATTGCGCGCGGGTATATAACTTTTCCTCCAATAACGGCCCGACCACCTTGCAGCTTTCCCGCTGGGATATGGAGCCGATAACCGACGGCATAGCAGCTGGTGGTGGTGGGGCGGAGGCCTGCACCTCGGCCACCCCGGCTGCGCAACTGGCCTCTGGCCCGATCAATGGTGCCCTTGCTGGCGGCGGCGAGATCAGCTTTTCGCGCGCGGGGGATGTGACCTATCATCGTTTCACGGTCGAAAACCCGCTGGGCCTGACCATAACCGCCAGAAACACCGAGGCGGATCCGGTTTTGCGGGTCTATGACAGCAGCGGCAATATCATTACCGAAAATGATGATTTTGACGGGCTGAATGCGCAGATCGATATGCAGTCTCCGCTGCAACCCGGTGAATATTGTATTGCGGTCAGCGCGCTTTCCGACGGCAACCAGACCATCGATGTATCGGTGCGTGAATTTGATGAAAAAGCCTTTCTGGAGGCGCGCTATGCTTCCGGCGAGGCCTCGCCCCCGATTGGCGGCAGCTACCCGATTGATGATATCGGCCTGGTCCAGAACGCGTTTTCCGGTGATGTTCTGGTGGCTAAAGATGCCCGCTGGATCCAGTTCGAGATCGCTGAGCCATCATTGATGCTGATTCAGGGCATTGGCAATGGCGGTGCGGATTCGCAGCTTTACCTTTACAACGACCGCGGCCAGCAGCTTGGCTATAATGACGATAATGGCATGGCCAATTCCCTCGACAGCCAGATCGCTGCCGAGCTTTACCCGGGCCGCTACCTGGTGGCCGTGCTGCTTTACGGTTATGAGGACGGCGCATCACCCGAGCCGGTGCGGATATCTTTTCAGCGCTATGTGCGTGCGCAATAGGTTGAAAATATGACGGCTCAAAGGCCCGCCCTGACCGGCGGGCCTTTTCTTTTGCGCTTCAGGTGCTGCTTCAAGCCCGGCGGTTGCTCCGGCGCGGGCAATGCATATTTCATGCGTAGATGGGCCTGCTTTGGCATGGTCACAAAACCACACAAAGTTGAAGCTTTACCGGATGCAAGGCCCTTACCCATCACTGTAGACATGTCATATATGACATGTCTACAGTGATGGGCCTGGCGTTCTTGAGGTGCAAGGGGTGCGCTGTTGCGATCAGGCCCCGATCATGCAGGGCGATATAACAACTTCAGGC
>WFQA01000157.1 GCA_015487255.1 Paracoccaceae bacterium
ACCTCGATCCAGTTTGGTAATGAATGGGACAATCTTTATGTCGGCGATGTGGCGCAATATATTGCACAGCAAAATGAATTTTATGATCTGGTCAAGCGGGTCAGGCCGGGGCTGACAGTGGTGCTGGGCGGCATCACCACCCGCGCCCAGCTTTACGAGGCCGTGTGCCTGAACGGCATGCAGCTAGACCAAAGCGCCTATGGGCTGCGCAGGGAGCTGGACCTGAACGCCTATGTGCAGGATGCTGTTTGCGGCCGGGCGCGGGCGGGTTATGCCGCTGATCTGGCCGAGGTGGAGATGGTGCTGAAAGCCGCGCGCTACGATCTGGCGGATATCCACCTTTATGATACGCCCGACCTGTGGCCGGCATTCATCCGCAGTTTCACCCGCCTTTCCCGCGCGCCGGTGATTGTCAGTGAATTTGGCGGCCCAAACCCGGAGCTGGAGCGCGATGACCCGCTTTATCAGGCCGGGCGGTTGGTGGATTATCTGATGGTCATGCAGGGGCTGCCGGTGGATCTGGCCTATTATTTCAAGCTCACTGATGATGACACTTCCTACCATAACCGCTCGGGCCTGTTTGACCGGCAAGGCAGGGAAAAGCCCGCACTGGGTGTGTTTGAAAACCGCTAGAGCGCAATCCGAAAAGTGGGAACCGGTTTTCGGAATAAATTGCGCGTAATATAAAATAGCGAGAGTCGCGCCGACGAATCAAATAATAAGAACGCGGCTCTAGCGGCTAAACCGCGCCGCCAGTTCCACATGGCCCGACCAGCGGAACTGGTCAACCGGCTGCAGCCAATCAAGGGTAAAGCCGCCATCCACCAGTATTTTGGCATCGCGGGCAAAGCTGACCGGGTTGCAGGAAACCGCGCCAACCAGCGCAATATCGGAGGCAACAATCTGCTCCATCTGCGCCTTGGCCCCGGCGCGGGGCGGGTCAATGACCACGGCATCAAACCGGCGCAGATCAAGCGGCACCAACGGGCGGGAGAACAGGTCCCGCACCTCGGTGGTTACGGCTTTCAGCCCCTGTGCGCGCCGCCAGCCGGTATCCAGCGCCTGTAGCATATCGGCCTGCCCCTCCACCGCATGCACCTCGGCCTGCTCGGCCAATGGCAGCGAAAACGTGCCGCAACCGGCAAACAGATCAACCACCCGCTTTGCGCCCCTGACGGCCTCGCACATGGCGGCCACCAATGCCATTTGCCCATGTTCGGTGGCCTGCAAAAACGCTCCCATTGGCGGCAATATCTGCGCCTTGCCCATGATATGCACCGGGTGGGTGCGGTCAGCGATCAGCTCCCCGTTCCAGCCCAGCCGGGCAAGGCCATGCTCCCCGGCCAGCGCCGCCAGCCGGGCACGCAGCGGGCCATCCAGCGCTTTGGCTTCGCGCACATCGATATCCGGCCCGGCGGCGCTATGGGTGGCCGATATCTTGATCTCGCCCTTGCGGGAGGCTCCAAGCCCGGCCAGCGCATGGCAGGCGGGCAGGGCGGCAAGGATTTCTGGCCTCAACAGCGGGCATTCTTCCAGCGAAAAAATCTCATCGGAGCCGCGTCTGTGAAAGCCCACCTGTGTGGTTTTCCTGGTGCGCCGCGCCGAGAAGGTTGCGCGGCGGCGGCTGGCGGGTGGCGAGGTGCTGGTTGTTTTGAGCTCGGCCTCCAGCCCTTGCGCCTTGAGCGCGCGGCTGATGGTATCGGCCTTCCACTCGGCAAGAAATGCGTCAGAAGCATGCTGAAGTGCGCAGCCGCCGCAAGTGCCAAAATGTGGGCAGGGTGGCGTGGTGCGTTCAGGGGAATCATTCAGCCGCTCGGCGCTGGCAAGCTGGTTATTGATGGTTTCACCCCGGTAGGTCTCGCCAGGCAGGGCGAAGGGCACGAATATATCTCCTTCGGCTATGCCGTCGCCTTTGAGGCCAATACGGGTGATGGTATATTCTGGCATTCTCCGGCTCCTGTTTGGCCTTGAATAGGCTGTGTGGATAAAATCTGCAACCCGCTGGAAAGTTGGTAAAAGACGACATATGTTTTGTGTAATGTTCTTGTCGCTGTTGGGAAGGGTGAGTGCTGGCCCTTCAGGGGGGAGCGCGCGTGCGCGAGGGGGCGGAACGCCCCCCACTTGCCGAGCGAAGCGAGGCCAGGCCCGGGCGGGAGGCGACTTTTTGCGCAGCAAAACGGCGTTCGACCGGCGGGAGAGCATCGGTTGGGGTTGGCACAATGGCTTTACCAATACCTATACCGTTTACCTCAGCCAAGAGTGCCTTTGCTTCGGGGAAGGTCTTTATGGCTGCATTTGTGGCTGGGTGTCGCCCACCCCCCCGCTCGGCAAAGGCACGGTTTTCAGCAAGCTGAAAACTCGGCTGGCCGGCGGCGATGGCCTCGCTTGCGCTCGGCGGGGCTGGACGCAGGCTGGCAGACCGGATAAACTGCGGTAAACGGGCAAATAGACCCGGACATGATGAGGCCAATATGCAGTATCCTACGCGGTTTTCGGCGCTGCCCGAATACGCTTTTCCACGGCTACGTGCTTTGCTTGCCCCGGTGCCTGCCGGGGGCGAGGTTTTGCATATGTCCATTGGCGAGCCACAACACCGCTTTCCGGCATTTGCGGTTGAGGCGGTGGTCGAGCACGCGCAGGGGTTCAACAAATATCCACCCAATGAGGGCGCGCCGGAGTTGCGCACCGCGATTGCTGGCTGGCTGGCGCGGCGCTATGGGGTGGCGCAGGGTCTCGAAAACCGGGTCTTGCCGCTGAACGGCACCCGCGAGGGGCTTTTTAATGCCTGCCTTGCCCTTTGCCCCGAGCAAAAAAACGGCGCAAAGCCCGTGGTGCTTCTGCCCAATCCGTTTTACCAATGCTACATGGTGGCGGCCCGGGCAGCGGGGGCGGAGGCGGTTTTTGTCAATGCCGAGGCTGAGAACGGGTTTTTGCCGGATTTCGCCAACCTGCCGGAAGATACTCTGGACCGCACGGCCATTGTCTACATGTGTTCGCCTTCCAATCCGCAAGGCGCGGTGGCCAGTGCCGAGTATTGGCGGGTATTGCTGGCATTGGCCGAAAAACATGATTTCATCATCTTCGCCGACGAATGCTATAGCGAAATTTACCGCGAGCAGGCCCCGGTTGGCATATTGCAGGTGGCAGAGCAGGTCGGGGCCGACCCTGAGCGGGTCTTGGCGTTTCATTCGCTTTCCAAGCGCTCCAACCTGCCGGGGTTTCGCTCGGGGTTTGTCGCCACCGGGGTAAAAAACATCCGCGAGCTGCGCCAGTTGCGCGCTTATACCGGGGCGCCGCTGCCGTTGCCGATCCAGATGGCCTCGGCCAAGGTGTGGGATGACGAGACCCATGTGCAGGAAAATCGTAAGCTTTATCGGGCTAAGTTTGCGCTGGCGGATGAGATATTGGCAGGCCTGCCCGGCTATACCTCCCCCACGGCCGGGTTCTTTTTATGGCTCAAGGTGGGGGATGGTGTGCAAACGGCCTTGGATATTTGGCAAAAAAGCGGTATTCGGGTGCTGCCGGGGGCCTATCTTTCGCAGGATACGGCGGCGGGCAATCCGGGGGGTGCATATATCAGGGTGGCGATGGTTGCCGATATTGACGAGATCGAACGTGGTCTCCATGCCATCAGAATGGCACTGGAGCCAGCAAGAGGCGAAGCATGGCATTATTGAGTGGCAGCAAAAAGCGGCCTAAATCTCGGCGCAGAAAGCGCAAGGAAAGCAAGGTCGAGGCGCTGCTGCGCGCCCGCGGCTCCGAAACGCTTGGCTTTGGCTTTGTGATCATCGCACTGTTGCTGCTGGCCAGTTTTGCCACCTATTCCAGCGATGACCCGTCGTTTTTTGTGCAGACCAGCCATGCGCCGTCCAACCTGCTTGGCAGCTTTGGCTCTTATCTGGCCGATGCGATGCACCGGGTGCTGGGGGCCAGCTTTTGGAGCCTGCCGATGATCTTTCTGGTCTGGGGGCTGCGGTTGATGCTGCATATAGGGGCCAACCGGGTGCTGCGGCGGCTGATCATCGCGCCGATCGGCGTTGCCATAACCGCGATTTTCTTTTCCACCCATGTGCCATTGGCCAGCTGGAGCTATGAATACGGGCTGGGCGGCATATTGGGTGATGCGTTTTTGCAGGATCTGCTGGGGTTTCTGCCGCTTGAGCTGTCAAACGGGCTGAAGCTGGCAACCCTTGTTCTGGCAGCATTGTTTGTGCTGATCGGGCTTTATGTGCTTGGCATGAACAAGCTGGAGGCCAAGCTGGCATGGCGCTATTTTCTCGCCGGGCTGGTGGTGATTTATCTGTTGTTTCGCGGGGCGGTGGCCAGGCTGATGCCCTCGTTGGCGGTGGGCATGCGCAAAGGGGCAAGCACATTGGGGGCCGGGCTTTCAGTGGCCGGGCAAAAAGGGCTGGGGGCGGCGCAAAGCGCAGCACTTCAGGCCAAGGCCCGGCGCGAGGAGGCCCGCACACGGCAGGCCATGGCCAAGGAAAACCAGCTCAGCAAGTTTGGTGACCGGCTGGATGCCCTGCGGGAGGAAAATATCGACGAAGCACCGCCCGAGCAGATGCCGGCCGTGGCCCCGCGCCCGGATGCCGCCTCACTTCTGGCGCGCATATCATCGCGTATGCGCCCGGAGGTGCCGGATGATGACCCGGATATGGTGATCGATGACGGCCCCGCGCCACAGCTGCCCGATGGCCCGCGGCTTGGCGGGGTGCGCCGCGCCACCGGCCCGGTGCCGGACCCGCAATCGCAGGTTTCAGAACCGGCGGGGGTGGTGCCCAGGCCCGAACCAAGGGTTAAGCACCCCGATGGCAAGCCGATCCCGAAAAGCAAGCGCGCCCTGGCCGAAGAGCAGCCCACCCTTGGCTTGGAGCCGCGCGCGCAAGGCTATGAAGCGCCGCCGCTCTCCTTGCTGGAAAACCCGGTCAATGTGGTGCGCCAGACCCTGAGCGATGACGCGCTCAACGCCAATGCCCGCCTGCTGGAAACCGTGCTGGATGATTACGGGGTCAAGGGCGAGATCGTGCGGGTGCGCCCCGGCCCGGTGGTGACCATGTATGAGCTGGAACCGGCAGCCGGGCTGAAGGCAAGCCGGGTGATCGGGCTGGCTGATGATATCGCGCGCTCGATGTCGGCCTTGGCGGCGCGGGTTTCGACCGTGCCGGGGCGGTCGATTATCGGGATCGAGCTGCCCAATGATAACCGCGAGATGGTGCTGTTGCGCGAGATATTCTCGTCGCGCGCTTTTGGTGACAGCAAACACAAGCTGCCGATGGCGCTGGGCAAGGATATTGGCGGGGAGCCGGTGGTGGTCAACCTGGCCAAAATGCCGCATTTGCTGATTGCCGGCACCACCGGCTCGGGTAAATCGGTGGGGATCAATACCATGATCCTCTCCTTGCTCTATGCGCTTTCGCCCGAGGAATGCCGGCTGATCATGATCGATCCCAAAATGCTGGAGCTGAGCGTTTATGACGGTATCCCGCACCTGCTTTCGCCGGTGGTGACCGACCCCAAAAAGGCGGTGGTGGCGCTGAAATGGGCGGTGGCGGAGATGGAGGAGCGTTATCGCAAGATGTCCAAGCTCAATGTGCGCGGTATCGAGGCGTTTAATGGTCGGGTGGAGGATGCCTTGCGCAAGGATGAGGCCTTTACCCGCACGGTGCAGACCGGCTTTGATGACGAAACCGGCGAGCCGGTGTTCGAGACCGAGGAATACTCCTTGGAGAAAATGCCCTATATCGTGGTGATCGTTGACGAAATGGCCGACCTGATGATGGTGGCGGGCAAGGAGATCGAGGCCTGTATCCAGCGCCTGGCGCAGATGGCGCGGGCGGCGGGGATTCACCTGATCATGGCCACGCAGCGGCCTTCGGTGGATGTGATCACCGGCACGATCAAGGCCAATTTCCCCACCCGGATCAGCTTTCAGGTGACCAGCAAAATCGACAGCCGCACGGTGCTGGGTGAAATGGGGGCCGAGCAGCTTTTGGGCAAGGGTGATATGCTGTTCATGGCCGGCGGTGGGCGCATTACCCGGGTGCATGGGCCGTTTGTGTCGGATCAGGAGGTCGAGGAGGTGGTGAATTTCCTCAAGGCGCAAGGTGTGCCGGAATATGTATCGGGGGTGGTCGAGGGGCCAAAAAGTGGCGAAAGTGCCGAAATAGACGCGGTGCTGGGC
>WFQA01000158.1 GCA_015487255.1 Paracoccaceae bacterium
ACATGGGTGGGCGCATCATGGCCGTTATTTTCCTCGACCTGCTTGTAGAGCATATTGCAAAACCCCGCGATCGCCCCCACCGGCAGCCCGTCGGATTTACGCACCAGCGGTGGCAGGGCGTGAAAGGCGCGGAAAATATACCCCGAGCCGTCAATCAGTTGCAAATGGTGGCCTTTGCCGAATTTCTCGCTGGTCATGGTTTTCCCCTTTTAGCCCCACCCTTTTCGCACATATTACTGCCGCCTCCAATCGCTGTTGCAAAATATTTGCTTCAGCGGGTTTTACAAAAATTCACCAGTAATTTGGCCATGGTGAAGCGGGAAGCCGGGGGGCCTTGAGCCTCCGGCCATGGCCTCGCTGCGCTCGGTGGCGGCGCGGTGAATATTGCGCTTGTTGCAATGGTGCGCGCGCGCCGCATGGATAGATCAGCGCTTTTTGCAGGGCCGGGCAGGTGATGCTCAACCCTCAAAGCTTTGAAGAATGCGACGTTAAAGCGCAATCACCACCTTGCCGGTTGATTGGCGGGATTTGAGCAGGGTCAGGGCCTCGTTGGCTTGCTCCAGCGGTAATATGTGGCTGATATGGGGTTTGAGCGCGCCGGTGGCGTGGATATCAAACAGGGCTTTGAAACTGTTGGTCAGCTTTTCCGGGGCAAACACCGTGTAGCCGCCCCAGTAATAGCCGATGACGGTGATGTTTTTGACCAGCAGAATATTGGCGGGGATTTGCGGAATATCGCCCGAGGCAAAGCCCAGTGGCAATATCCGGGCCAGCGGGTTGCAGGCGCGCAGGGCGGCTTTGAACTGCGCACCACCGACCGGGTCATAAACCACATCCGCGCCGCCGAGGGATTTTACCACCTTGCGGATATCGTCGGTTTCGGAGTTGATCAGGTGATCCGCCCCGGCGGCTTTGCAGACCGCCAGCTTTTCAGCCGAGCGCGCAACCGCGATCACCTTTGCCTCCATCAGCTTGCCAAGCTCTACCGCCGTCAGCCCCACCCCGCCCGAAGCGCCAAGCACCAGCAGGGTTTCGCCCGCCTTCAGCGCCGCGCGCTCCAGCGCCAGATGGCTGGTGCCATAGGCCACCAAAAATGCAGCGACCTCGGTGTCACTCAATGTATCGGGCACTTCAACACAGCGGTCAGCCGCGATGGAGGTGTATTGCGCCAGGCCGCCGCTCCCGCCATAAGCCCCGATGCGGGTGCCGACGGGCAAACCTTCAACCCCCTCGCCAAGCGCCGTAACGGTGCCGCAGATTTCCATGCCTGGGGTGAAGGGTGGTTCGAATTTTTCCTGATAATTACCCTCCACAATCAGGGTATCGCCAAAGTTCATGCCACAGGCATGCACCTGAACCTGCACCTCGCCCGGGGCTGGCACGGGCTTGTCAACCTCGACAAGCCGCATCGGTTTTCCGAGGGTATGGATTTGCATGGCTTTCATAGCGCGCTCCTGTTTTTTTCTGCTTATGTTTGGGGTGGAGGCGGATAAAATAGCAAGCCTATACTTGCGCTTTGCTTCATTATTTTGTAAGGGGGCGGTGAACGGGGAGGGCTGCGTGCTCGCCCCGCTATTTTTTTTGAAAAGGCCGGAATGATGGATTTGCGAAACGTCGCGATTATTGCCCACGTGGACCACGGGAAAACCACGCTTGTGGATGAAATGCTGAAACAATCGGGGATCTACCGTGAAAACGAGGCGACAACCGAGCGCGCCATGGATAGCAACGACCTTGAGCGCGAGCGTGGCATTACTATTCTGGCCAAGGCAACGAGTGTTGTCTGGAACGGCACAAGGATCAATATCGTCGACACCCCCGGCCACGCCGATTTTGGTGGCGAGGTCGAGCGGATACTGAGCATGGTGGACGGTGTGGTGCTGCTGGTCGATGCCGCCGAAGGCCCGATGCCGCAAACCAAGTTCGTGACCTCAAAGGCGCTGGCGCTGGGGCTGAACCCGATTGTGGTGATCAACAAGGTTGATAAGCCGGACGGCGAGCCGGACGCCGCACATGACAAATGCTTTGATCTTTTTGCCAATCTCGACGCCAATGACGAACAGCTCGATTTCCCGATGCTTTATGCCTCGGGCCGGGCCGGCTGGGCGGATAAAGCGCTGGATGGCCCGCGCGAAAACCTGAATGACCTGTTTGACATGATCATCGAGCATGTGCCCGCGCCTGCGCAGATTAAACACAAAGACGAGCCTTTCCGCATGCTGGCCACCACCCTTGGCGGCGATGCGTTTTTGGGCCGTATCCTGACCGGGCGGGTTGAAAGCGGCACCGCCAAAGCCGGGGACCAGATCAAGGCGATGAGCCGTGAAGGTGAATTGATCGAGAATTTCCGCATCACCAAGGTGCTGGCCTATCGCGGGCTGGAGCAGGTGGCGATTGATCAGGCCGAGGCGGGGGATATCGTCTCCATTGCCGGTATGACCAAAGCCACCGTGGCCGATACCTTATGCGATAAATCGGTGGAGGAGGCGATTCCGGCCCAACCGATTGATCCGCCCACCATTACCGTGACCTTTGGCATCAACACCTCGCCGCTGGCCGGGCGGGATGGCGACAAGGTACAGTCGCGGGTTATTCGTGACCGCCTGATGAAAGAGGCCGAGTCCAACGTGGCAATCAGGGTTTCCGACACGCCGGGCGGCGAGGCCTTTGAGGTGGCCGGGCGTGGCGAGCTGCAAATGGGGGTGCTGATTGAAAACATGCGCCGCGAGGGTTTTGAACTTTCGATCTCCCGCCCGCGGGTGCTGTTTCGCGAAATCGACGGCGTGCGCTGCGAGCCGGTCGAGGAAGCCACCATTGACGTGGATGACGAATATACCGGCGCGGTGATCGAAAAGCTCACCCAGCGCAAAGGCGAAGTGGTGGAAATGCGCGCTGGCGGGGCGGGTAAAACCCGCATTGTCGCCCATGTGCCCTCGCGCGGCCTGATCGGCTATCACGGGCAGTTTCTGACCGACACCCGTGGCACCGGGGTTATCAACCGGGTGTTTCATGAATGGGCACCGTTCAAAGGCAAGATCGAGGGCCGCCGCGCGGGGGTGCTGATTTCGATGGAAGACGGGCAATCGGTGCCTTACGCGATTTTCAACCTCGAGGACCGTGGCAAATTTTTCATTGGCGCGCAGGAGCAGGTTTATCAGGG
>WFQA01000159.1 GCA_015487255.1 Paracoccaceae bacterium
CAAATACGAGGAGATTTACCTGCATGCCTACACAAACGTGCCCGAAGCCCGCGCTGGCATCGGGAAATACATAAATTCTACAACGAACGGAGGCCCCATTCATCCCTTGCCGGGAACACCCCGGATCAGGCATACTTCAACCAGCCAAAACCAATTCCGGTAGCGGCTTAGAAAACGCAGATGTCCACTTAAGAAACCCGCGGATACTGTTCAAACAAACCGAGCCACTTCATTTATTGCAACAGATTTAGGCCCGTGGAAGATTATGGCTCTACTCTCGTGCGCTACAAGTCACTAATGGCAACCCCCCGCAAAATGGTTGATGGTGCTTTTCTTTGACGCCCGGCCAGCGTATTGATACCTATCAGATGCAAAACACTTCAGCGATACGCTGTTGGCGCAGGCCCGTATCGCCGCGCCCTGACAAACAGGAGACCTATATGGCACTGGGCAACGATGTCTGGACATGGTTCAGAGGCGACTGGACGCAGGCCAACCTGCCAATTCTTGGCGCGGCAGACCACGCCACATGGCAGGGCACACTGGTGTTTGACGGAGCCCGGCTGTTTGAGGGCGTCACCCCCGATCTGGGTCTGCATTGCCAGCGCATCGTGCGCTCGGCCAGCGCCATGGGTATGAACAGCCCCTATACGGCAGATGAAATCCGCAAGCTTGTCCAAACCGGTATCCGGCTTTTTCGCCCGGGCACGGATCTTTATTTGCGCCCGATGATGTGGTCAACCGAAGGCAGCAGCGGCTTTATTGATGCCGACCCGAATTCAACCGAAATGGCGATCTGCCTTGAAGCGATTGCCATGTCTAGGCCCGGCCCGTTTTCCCTCACTGTAAGCCCGTTTCGCCGCCCACATCAGGATACCGCGATCACCGAAGCCAAGGCCGCCTGCCTTTACCCCAATAATGGCCGGATACTCAGCGAGGCCCGTTCGCGTGGCTTTAACAACGCCCTGTCGCTGGATCTCGACGGCAATGTCGCCGAGACCGCTTCAACCAACGCCTTCATGCTCAAAGACGGGGTTTTCTACACCCCGGTGCCCAATGGCACCTTTCTTAACGGCATCACCCGGCAACGGGTGATTGTGCTATTGCGCGAGGCCGGGCATGAGGTGGTTGAAAAATCGCTGACGGTGGAGGATTTTGCCGCTGCCGACGAGATTTTCGTGACCGGCAACGCCAACAAGGTGCAGGCGGTCAGCCGGTTCGAGGCGCGAGATCTGCCCACCAAAGCCGGGCTGATGGTGCGCCAGCTCTACTGGGATTACGCCCATTCCAAACCGGCAATCTGATGCGTGCGGTCGAGATATCCCGCCCCGGCGGCCCCGAGGTTCTGCTGCCATGTGAGCGCCCGATCCCCCGGCCCGGCCATGAGGAAGTCTTAATCAAGATCGAGGCCGCAGGTGTAAACCGCCCCGATGCGCTGCAACGCGCCGGGGCCTATGACCCACCCAAAGGCGCAAGTGATCTTCCGGGGCTGGAAGCGGCTGGCGAGGTGGTGGAAATCGGCACGGGCGTGACCCGCTGGCAGGTGGGAGACAAGCTCTGCGCCCTGCTGCCCGGCGGTGGCTATGCTGAATTTGCCACCACCCATCAAGACCATGCATTGAGGGTGCCGGACGGGCTTTCCATGCAGGAAGCCGCTGCGCTATGCGAAACCTATTTCACCGTCTGGAGCACGGTTTTCATGCGCGGGCAGCTGCAGGCAGGAGAGCGTTTTTTGGTGCATGGCGGCAGTTCGGGCATCGGCACCACCGCCATCCAGCTCGCCCGTGCTTTTGGCGCACGGGTGTTCACCACGGCGGGCAGTGATGAAAAATGCGCGCTTTGTGAGAAGCTCGGTACCGAGGCGGCGATCAACTACAAAACGCAGGATTACGAGGCCGAAATCAAACGCCTGACCAGCGGCAAAGGCGTGGACCTGATTCTCGATATGGTCGGCGGGCCATACATTCCCCGCAATATCCGCGCGCTGGCGCCAGAGGGGCGGCTGGTGATGATCGCCTTTCTTGGCGGCGCAAAGGCCGAGCTGAATTTTGCGCAGATCATGATGAAGCGGCTGACGGTGACCGGAGCCACCCTGCGCCCGCAATCCGATCAGGCCAAAGCCGAAATCGCCGAAGCGCTGCGTGAGCATGTCTGGCCATTGCTGGATGCTGGCCGGATTGCGCCGGTGATGGACAAAGCCTATCCGCTGGAAGATGCCGCAAAGGCCCATGCGCGCATTGAGAGCGCTTATCACATCGGAAAGATCGTATTGACCATTTCCTGACCTTAAGGCGAACCCCGTCGTGCCCTGGCACGACACGCGCCGAGCGAGGGGGTCGCGCCAGCTTGCTGGCGGGGTCCCCGAGCGAGGCGCGCGCGGCGGCGCTGCAGTAAAATATCCCGATGTTGCATCAAGCGGCACCGGTGGCATTTTTGAAGCAAGCTTAAAAAATGGGCTGCGGCGCCGTGGCCTCGCTACGCTCGGCAAGGGGGCGTTGCCCCCTCGCGCAGGCGCTCACCCCCGGAGTGTTTGGCAAAGAAAGAAACCGTGGTTAGAAAAACGCCTGCAGGCCGGTTTGCGCCCGGCCAAGAATCAGCGCATGCACATCGTGGGTGCCTTCATAGGTATTCACGGTTTCCAGATTGACCATATGACGCATCACCTGAAACTCTTGCGATATCCCGTTACCGCC
>WFQA01000160.1 GCA_015487255.1 Paracoccaceae bacterium
CATGCTGTCAACAATAATCAACTTGGGTTTCAACGCCTTGAGCAGCACAAAAAGCCGGTGGTGATCCATGATATGATAAAGAATACCCAGCACCCCGACCACATCATATTGCGCCCCCGCCGCCACCAGCTTTTCCAGCTCAGCAAAAATACCCCTCTACCGCAAATTGACCCGGTGCTTGAAATTACTCCCGGGGTAGTGGGCAAACATGTCCCCCAACTCCTGGCGCAGCTCAATCCCCTCCACGCTTGCCGCCCCGGCCCCGGCAAAAGCATAACACCAGCACCCGTCATGCGAGGCCAGATCAAGCACTTTTGCACCCGCAATCTCATCCCTGGAATTTTCCACCACAAACGGATAGCGCTTGTTCAAGCGCGGCACAGCCGGGGCCTTGCCCTGATAATATTCCAGCTCACCTATAAAATCGAAAAAACCCATTATCCTACCTTTGCTAATTTCTAAAGCGGCCAAAACAGCGGAATCAACGCGCTGGCCAGCATGCCAATCGCAATATTCAGCGGAATCCCGATCTTCATAAAATCCGTAAACCGATACCCGCCCGGGCCATAGACCAAAGTATTGGTCTGATAGCCAATCGGCGTGGCAAAACTGGCCGAGGCCGCCACCATCACCGCAACCACCAGCGGGCGCGGATCTATCCCGAGGCTTTCACCCAGCCCTATTGCCACCGGTGTCACCACCACCGCCACCGCATTATTGCTGACCAGTTCCGTCAAGACCGAAGTCATCAGATAAATCGCCCAGATCAGCAATGGCGCCGGCAGCACCTTCAGCCACGGGGCCAGCGCCTCGGCAATCATCGCCACCGCCCCCGAGCGCTCCAGCCCGGCCCCGATTGCCAACATCGAGAAAATCAGCACCAAAAGCTGGCCATCAACAAAGCCAAACGCCTCATCCGCATCGATCGCCCGTGCCAGCAGCACAAAAGCCACCGCCACCAACGCCACCGCAAAGATCGGGGCCACCCCAAATGCCGCCAGCATCACCACCGCAATCAGCGCACCGATAACTATCGGCGCATGGCCGCGCCGATAGGGGCGCTCGCGCGGGGTGGCCACATCGATCATATCCATATCCGCCGCCAGCCGCTGGATATCCTCCGCCGCCCCTTCCAGCAGCAGCGTATCACCGACCCTCACCACCACCGAATCAAGGTTACTGCCCAGGTTCTGGTTGCGCCGATGCACCGCCAGCGGATAAACCCCATAGCGCCGCCTGATCCGCAAGCTACCCAGCGAGCGCCCCACCAGCCGGCACCCCGGAGAGATCAGCGCCTCCACCGTGGTGGTTTTTTGCGAACCGATCTGGTCCACCATCGCCAGCGCCTTGCTTTCCCGCAGGCCCAAAAGCTCGTCCATACCGGTGCGCAGCACCACCCGGTCCCCGGCCTCCAGCACCACTTCTTTCAACGAGCGCCGCAGGCTCTCATCCCCGCGCAGCACATCGATCACCCGCATGCCGGGGCGCCTGAACATATCAACCCCCGGCAGGGCTTCGCCAACCAGCCTGGAGCCTTCCGGCACCACGACCTGCGTAAAAAAATTGGTCTTCTTGCGGCCAACCAGCATATCAGACATCGAAAACCGCTCCGGCAGCAGGCGCGGGCCAAGCAGGTAAAGATAGAGCATGCCAAACCCGGCCAGAATAATCGCCAGCGGCGTAACCTCGAATAGGCCAAAAGGCGCCAGCCCCTTGGCTTGCGCCACCCCATCCACCAACAGGTTGGTCGAGGTGCCGATCAAGGTAAGCATACCGCCAAAAATCGCCGTATAAGAAAGCGGGATCAACAGCCTGGAAGGCACCAGCCCAATGCTTCGCGCCAATTGCACCGCCACAGGGATCAACACCACAACCACAGGGGTGTTGTTCATGAAGGCCGATGCCAACAGGGTAAAGCCGACAAGGGCCGCAAGCACAGTTTTGGGGTGCGTGGCAGCGTGCCTTGCCACCAACCCGCTGATGGTATTGAGCGCACCACTACGCACCAGCGCGCCAGAAAGAATGAACATCGCCCCAATGGTCCATGGAGCCGGGTTGGAAAACACCACCAGCATGTCCTGCACCGGCAAAACCCCGCTGACCAGCATAAAAGCCGCACCACCAAGGGCAACCACCTCAGTCGGGTAGGTCTCGCGCACAAACAGAACAAACATCACCGCAACAATAAAGAGCGAAAGCAGGGCAGGCACCGGGGCGCTGGTCAGAAATTCAGGCATGGCTATGTCCTATCAAATCCCCCGCATCATAGAGAAGGGGCGGGCAAAAGAAAACCGTTTGCGGGCAAGGCAGTTTTCCACAGCATATTGAAAAAACCTCAACACCGCTCTGAAATTAACTTCCATTTTTCAAAAATACTCTTGGGGGGAGCGCCTTTGGCGCGGGGGGATACCCCCCGCCGAGCCGCAGGCGAGGCCAAGCCCAACGGGAGGCGACTTGTTGCGCAGCAACACGGCGTCCGACGGGCGGGAGAGCCTGCTTTCATCTTAAGCGTGGTGTTTATGGTGGGCACTGCTTTCCGCCTTCGGCGGCATTTTTCCGGTAAACCGCAAAAATGGCTGGCCGGCGGCGGTGGCCTCGGCTGCGCCTCGGCAGGGGGCGCAGCCCCCTCGCTGCGCTCACCCCCGGAGTATTTTGCAAAATTGGAAGCTAAGGAATCTCTGAACAAGGCCGTGATTTCCCTGCTATAATTTTGGCATGAATCACGGGGGGTTTGGACTTGAAACAGCAGAGTTTTTCCTCGCTTGAGCAGGCTCGCAAGAAGAAGCAAACCAAGCGAGAGATTTTTCTTGGCGAGATGGATGCAGTGGTGCCCTGG